>JAGVGS010000211.1 GCA_020057015.1 Candidatus Omnitrophota bacterium
CCTGAGGGGAAACTTCGTCTCAGAGGTGGACTGCACATCTAGGGCATCGCCAATAGGTACCCCGGCATGGCGAAAGCGCGCCGGATGGGCCACGGGCTGCGTGGTAAACGCCGGGCCACCGCCACCCCCATCCGTGTCTGCGCCAGCTCCGCCGCCGCCACCCCCATCGGTGCCATCCTTGTCACCGTCATCTGGGGTTCCTGTGGTCAGGAACCCGCCCTGCGTGAGCATCGTCTTGCCTTCCGCAGCAGGCCCATCGCCGGTGATTAAGCCCTCACCGACCGGCAACTCTGCGGGCGGGGGCTGGCGTGGCGGCGGCTCAGGAAATCCCCTGGGGAACACGGCCCCTGGGGGTGCCTGAGCCTCATCAATGAAGTAGCCGGCCGGGGGCATCTCGCCATCTACCTCCCCGCGGATCGGTGGACGCCGGCGGCCCGGCCCTGCCGCTTCAGGGAACCCAGGTGTTGCCGCTTGCCGGCGTGGCTCGGCCCCTGATAATAGCAACGTGCCGGGAGCCTTCCGGGCAAGATGCCCAGAGACCCCCGGCACGTCTTGAGAAGACACACCTACAGCGCCTGGCGAGAGGTGGCGCGGCCAGCGCCACACCGTGAGCCCTATCGCCAGCAGCGCAAAGGCCAGCACGAGGACCACGTACGCCTTCAGCGTTTTCGTGGTCGTATCCTCCCCTTAAGACACGGCCAAACGCCGCGTCTTACTGGGTCACCAGCTCAGTCGTCAGCGTGCTGGTGGCGTACTGCACATCCCCGGCGGCCGGGCGGAAGTCCGCGCCCATCGGCAGGTAAATCGGCGAGGCCAGCGCGATGGTATCCGTCGCAATGACCGTTGCCGTGTTGGGGCCGGTGCCATTGATGCCGTTGAAGCCAAAACCCACCACCGCGATGTTCTTGCTCAATTCCTCGGCTTCGACCACCTTGGTGCTGTCGCTCTGTCGGCAGAGGTCAAAATCCTGTCCAACCCCGCCGAAGAACTGCGGGTAGAGCCCGTCGTTCAGGGCATTCGCCACCACCGCCCCGCCGGCGCAGCGCTTCATCGGCAGGTTGTCCAGCGCGCTGCCGCTCGTAGTGAAGGTCGCCACGTGTGCTAAGTCGGTGATGAACACGCCGTTGGTCGCCCCGAAGCCCGGCGATGGCGTTTCGGTGAAGGTGTAGTTCGCGTTGGTGTCTGTCAAGCCCCACACCAGCGGAACGGTCAGCTCACAAATCGGTGCGCTGCCCGTGCCGACCAACCCGCCGCTGTCATTGCCCAGCCCCGTGTTGATGCATGCTTTGGGAGTAGCCACAGCCGCTGAGTTATTCGTGTAGATGATGATCCGGTTGCCCGCGACGTTCGTGTTGACGTCGATCTTCAGCGACTCGCCGGAGTCGCGAAACGCGTTCGTCGTGCCCTCAAACACCAGCGTGGCTGCCGGATCGGCCGCATTGCCCTGGGCTACGACCGTCGTGTTCAAGGTCGCGCTCCCGGTCACCCCGCTGGCCCCCACCGATACCGTCCGGATCACCTTGGACGTGTAGGCCTCAGCAGGGCCCATCGCCATGCTGAGTACGAGCACCCCCAGCGCTGCTCTGACTGCATTGTGCTTCATCCGCTCTCTCCTCCTCTGTTGCGGTGATATGCGATGTGATCCCACCTTGGAAAACCGCTACCCGCAGAGACAAAAACAGCCGAGCTACCACCTTTCGGTAGCCCGGCGATCTCCACCTGAGACCCGTGGCTTTGCGGCCCCGTCTCGCGACGGGTGTGCCCTTCTATTCGAGGGGTATAGACCACTTCTAGCGTACCTGAAAGCGTGCTTTAGCGTCAAGAGGAGGAACTTTATGCAGAATTATGCAAGCCTGACATTCTTTCATGCAATGCTGTCGAAGCCAGCGCTACCTCACCGGCCATTACGGCGCTACGAAACAAAAAACAAGTATAGTGACAGTGCAACAATGGTGGCCATCCCGAGCAAGATTTGCCACCGCGGTGTGTGGGCTGCACTACGAGCCCAGCTAATCGTATCGGCAGCCACTATGTCTTGAGGCAAATATTTGGCACAATCACCCAGCAGCTCATCACGCGCAACCAGTGAGCCAAAAGCGACCAGAATACGTTGCTGTTGGCCCCCTTCGGTGCGCGCCGCAATGGCAATACCGTCCCCCTCGGCAAATAGCGGATTTTGAAAGGCCGTAACCTGCACCACATCCTTCCACCGCACTTGCCGATTCCACCTAAAAAAAGGTAACAGCCACATTTGGACTTGGAGACGGTCCGGATCAATGACCACTTGCCAACTCATCCAAGCGAACAAGCCTGTTGCCAACGGCACGGCAATCCATAGCAGCTCCAATTCTTCCACAACAAGCGGAACTGCCAAAAAACACGCTGCGAGGCCAAAACTCCCTAGCCTTGAAACCAGCGAATGCCTATACACACGCATCACTGTGTGGGAACGTCAAGCCCATGTTCCCGGTTTACTCCGCCTTGATATTAATGTCAATCTATATTTGTGTTTTGCTCAAATCAGGCGAGGCCTACTGGAAGAGGAAGAAGCGCCAGTACAAGAGGTGCAGGTCTTCGGCAATATTGTAATACGAGACCCACTCATAGCCGAGCTTGCTGCGGATCAGGCCCGGCTTGAAGAGCTCCACTTCCCCGCGCAGGCC
>JAGVGS010000008.1 GCA_020057015.1 Candidatus Omnitrophota bacterium
ACCACCACGAAGCCGACGACCACCACCACGAAGCCGACGACCACCACCACGAAGCCGACGACCACCACCACGAAGCCGACGACCACCACCACGAAGCCGACGACCACCACGACCAGGCGGACTACCACGACGACGACATCGACCACCACCACCACGCTTCCGTCCCCCGGTGCGGGGCTCTACAACACCTACTGTGCGTCCTGCCATGACGGTGCGGCAGTGGGCGGCGGCGGACGCAACGTGGTTGGCGCGCGGACGTGCTCAATCAATGGCGGCATCTATGGCACTATGGTGTTCCCGGGCGGCGTGCCGGCGATGCAGTTCCTGAAAGGGATCCTGAGCGCCGCCAATATCCAGGCAATCTCGGACTCGCTCAACTCCAACCCGGCCACGGGCCAGCAGCGCTACATCACTGCCTGCGCCGGCTGTCACGGTATGGATGCGCGCGGCGGTCGCGTGCATGAAGGCGTCGTCGGAGCGAGCGCCAGCGAGATCCTAGAAGCGATCCACGAGGAGCGTGGGATGAGGTTCCTGGGCTGCCTGCCAGCGTCCGACGTCAAGGCGATAGGTACGTATCTGCAGGGCCTCGGCGGCGGCGATCACGACGACGATTGATGCCGCTTCCGCTAGACGGGTAGCTTGAAACCAAGCGCTGCTCCGGGCCGGATCGGTCCGGAGCAGCGCAAGGCGGCGGCAACAGGCACCGCGAAGGGTCTTGGGGCCAATCGGTAGGGTTGGCCCTTTTCTTTGAATGCACCCGGTCGCGATGTCGGCGCGTCGGAGTTCAGGCCCGCAGCCTGGGTGACAGCAGCGGAAAACTTGAGGCTAGCGCTTTATGCGAGTGTGCCGGACGATCTGCGCGAGGGCGACGAGGTGTTCGACTTTCTTTCCCGTGGCGAAACGATCGGATTGAACGGCATATCCTATTGAAACTGATGACTGCGCCGTTGGTTACACTCATGCTCGCGCTCATCGTGCTGCTGCTCTCACAGTCTGCGCTTGCCGGGAGCATGTCTTTCGGCCTGTCCGTGACCGGATCAGAGCTGACCTTGACCAACCAAGGGAACAGTCTGGCGTTCTACCCGGCGGTATTCCGGATGCTGTCCGATGGCACCTGGGCGCGACTCGAGGCGAGCAGCGCCCAGGCGGAACTGGCGGCTGGCGCGCGCTTGCAGCTCACCTGGCCCGACACGCATCCTGCGGGGCAGCTGTCCGCGCTCGAGCGCATGCAGCCGGTCATGGTGCGTTTTTTCGATCAAAGCGGGGTCGGATTCGGGCAGATCGCGTTTCTCACCGCACCGCCCGCAGCCAAGACCGCGTTGAAGGCCGCGTATGTCAATGGCGCTTTGCAGATCGAACCGCCGCCTGATGCCGCGCCTTCCATGCGGGCGAGCTGGGTGCTGTGGCCGCAGGAGGAGGGCATAAGACCGATCCGCTTGCCCGTGCGCTTTGCGCATCACCCGCCGCCTGCCCTGCGCATCGATTGGCGGGGCCGGGGCAAGGTGCCGTTTAAACTCGATACCGGTGCCGGACAACCAGCCGTGATCCTGCTCCACGAAACCGAGCAAGGCTATGCGCAGCAATATGTGCCAGACGGCGGCCTGCAAGGCAGGGAGCAGCGTGCGGCCTGGCTCGACGCCACGCCGAAGTTCTATGCCGCGTCCTTGATCGCCTTGGTATTCGCCGTGGGTGCAATGGTGCTGCAATTTCGGCGCCGGCCTCGCGGTCCAACCATGTCAGGACGCGCCAATCCATGACGGTCCGGGCGCGTCTGCGGGGCGGGTTCGTCGATGGCCTGTTCGTCCTGGCAGCCGGCGCACTGGTGGCAAACACGCTGGGCATTGGATTTCTCAATTCGCCCAATTGGCCCACCGGCGGGGACAGCGCTTCACATCTGCTCTACGTCTGGCTTTACGCCGACAGTCTGCTGCTGTCCGGACACATTCTTCCCTGGCTGCCGGAAGTGTTCGGCGGGCTGCCTTTTCTGTCCTATTACTTCCCCCTGCCCTTTATCGTCATCGCCCTGTTGTCCAAACTGGTCGGCGTCGCGCCGGCCTTCAAGTGGGGATCTTTCCTCGCTGCGATGCTGTTGCCCGGTGCGGTATTCGTGGCAAGCTGGCGCTGGCTGGGAATGCCCTGGCCGGCGGCGCTGTTCGGCGGGTTGGGTGCGCTTGGGTTTCTGCTGCACGAACAGAATTCAATCTGGGGCGGCAACCTGCTCTCCACCCTGGCCGGCGAGTTTGCGTACAGCTATGGCCTATGCTTCGCCGTGCTGGCCATGATCGCATGGTTACGGGCTGTGCACGCGGGCCGCGGCTGGATCCTCCCTGCCTTGCTCGAAGCCGCGACCGGTTTCTCACATGGTTTTCCGCTGCTGCTTGTCGGTTTTTCCACGGCGTTCCTGCTCTTCGAAAGCGGCCAGTTCCGTCGAACGCTGGGTTTGCTCGCGCGCGGCCACTTGCTGGCGTTTTGTCTGCTCGGAGGGTGGCTGTGGCCAATGTTGGAAATGCACGGCCTTACCATTCCCAACGATGCCCCCTTTCCGGTACAGGGGTGGAGGGACTTGTTGCCAGCCACGCTGTGGCCGGTAGCGGCCGGGGGGCTCGCTGGTCTGGCCATGCAACTCCTCCCGGCGGTGCGGCGCCGGTGGACGACGCTGCAGGCGAGCACCCTACGCTGGTTTGTGAGCGGCGCGGGACTGGCAGCCCTTGGCTTTATCGCCGGCGATCAGCTCGGGCTGGCCGATATCCGCTTTTTCCCCTTGGTCTGGCTGCTCGCCGCCGTTGTCTGCGGCTGGCTGTTCGGACAGGCTCTTGCCGCCATCGGCGAGGCGTGGCAGCCAAAGCGCAAGATCTCGCTGTTCATGCTCGCCGCCGCCGCCGCGCTCGGATTGCTGGGCTGGCTTGGGCAACACGTGCGTGCGGCGCCGGACTGGGCGCTGTGGAACCATGCGGGGCTCGATTCCAAACCGCAGTGGCACAACCTGGCCGGGCTCATTCCGGCCATGTCCGGTGATCTATGGAGTCCGCGACTCGCGTTCGAGCACGATCCTGACAATAACGATATCGGCTCCACGCGGGTGCTCGAGGCCTTGCCGATGTTTCTCAACCACCGGCCGGTGCTCGAAGGCCTGTACATGGAAAGCGCGCTGCTGGGCCCCGCCATCTACCAGCTGCAATCGGAGATATCGGCGCGCCCGTCTTCGCCGCTGGTGCGATTTCCCAGCGGCAGTCTCGATCCGCAGTTCGCCGCGCGGCACATGAACCTGCTGCACACCGATACCTTGCTGCTGCGCAGCCGGCAGGCCAAGGCCGCGATTGAATCCAGCGGGCTGTTCGACAAGCTTGCCGAAGCGCCGCCGTTTGCGCTCTATCGACTGCAGAACTTCGACAGCCGGTTGATCGAGCTCGTGCGCCAGCCGATGCGCGCGCGGCCAACGCAGGACTGGATGCAGGATTCGTTTGCCTGGTTTCGTACCCGCAGCCGTTTCGACGCCTATCTGCCGGTCTATGGCGACTTGGCGCTGGACAAGCTCGTTGCCCCCGGTCCGGCAAACGCCGTGCGCGCAATATCGTTGGCGCGGCACGAGCTGGTGTTTGAAACAGACGCCGTCGGCAGCCCGCATCTGATCAAGATCGCCTACCATCCCCGCTGGCGGTTGCAAACCAAGGGACAGCTGGCGCTGGGCGGCCCCGGGTACATGCTGGTGGTTCCGCAGGAGAAAGACATCCGCCTTGTCTATGGCCACACGCTGGTTGGCAAGCTCGGCATGGCGGCCACGGTCTTGGCCGCACTGTTCGCATTGTTCGCCTCCTGGAGCAGGCGGCGGGAAGCGCTGCCTGGCGCGATGAAGGCGCGCACGCTCAAGCCCTGGAGGCCTGCGCTCATTGCATGGCTGGCGCTTCTAGCTGCCGGTTTTTATTTGGGGACACGCTCGCCCGAACGCATCTACAACCTGGCATGGGAAGCGATGCGGGCGAACCGCTATATCGAAGCGAGCGAAGGGTTCATGCGTGCCTACGAATTGCGCCGGGCGCCGGCGAAGCAGGAAGAAGCGTTGTTCTGGCTCGCCAAGGCGAGCGAGCTCGCGGGGCGGCGCGTGCAGGCGAAGGCGCGTTACCGTGAGCTGGCCGAGCGCTATCACGGATACT
>JAGVGS010000036.1 GCA_020057015.1 Candidatus Omnitrophota bacterium
CCTAACGCCAGCACCACCCACAGCACCGATTGGAAGCGGCGCGCGAGCAGACAGAGCGTCACATACATCCCGATAAACCCCAGATACCCGCCGCGCGAGTACGTGAACAAAAACGGCGGCACCATGGCAACCGCCAGGCCCGCCAGCAGCGCCCGCTTTACCGGGCTCGTCGAATAGAGCGCCAGCCCCAGGGCCACCGCCATCATGAGCATGAGATAGCCGGCCATGGTGTTGGGCTCGGCGTGCGCGCCTTCAAACGGGGCCGTGATGCGATAGCCGGCCCCGTGCGAGGCAATCTGCGAGTAGCCATAGAGCGTCACGCAGCCGGCGGTAAACAAGGCGGCTTTCACCAGGCGCTTCACCTGGATGCGATCCCGCACGACGCTCGCCACCATGAAGAACAGCACGAAATACTGCACGTATTTTGCCAGATAAAAAAAGCTGGCCAGCGGGTTGCGGACGGTGTCGTTGAGCATGCCCCAGCCGGTAGAGAGGCAGCAGGCCAGGATAAACGCGATCACCGGCAGGTTCAGCGGCGTGGAGCGGATGAGGCTCAGCTGCTTGTTGATGGCCAGCTTTGCCAGCCAGGTGAAAAAGATCACCCCCAGCAAGAGGTCATCCAGACGCACCACCACGGCACGTTCGGAGACCGCCCCCAACGCGACTTCCGGCGAGAGCAGCATCGCCACGATCAACAGCACGATGGCCGCATCGGTGCTGACCATGGTCACAATGAACGTCGAGAGGCCCACAATGACGGCCACCAGGACGAGGACTTGCGGGTCGTGCATTACCGCGGCAGGATGCTGCTCACGAGGCGGCCGCTTTGGGTTTGGGCGCGGGGGCTGGCTCCTTCGCGCTGTAGCCCCGGTACGCGTAATAGTAATAGTGGGGGTTAGTCTGCACTTCCGGGCGGATATGGTTGAGCACCACCCCCAGCAGCTTGCCGCCGGCGCCATCCAGCTGCACTTTGGCGCGCAGCAGGGCCGCGCGCGAAATGCGCCCCACTTCATAGACCAGCACGATGCCATCGACCATCGGGGCCATCAGCAAGCTGTCGGCAATCGGCAGAATCGGCGGCCCGTCCAGCAGCACCACGTCGAATTGCTCGCGCAAGCGGGCGATCAGCTCCGGCATCGCCTTGGAGCCAATGAGCTCCGCTGGGTTCTCCGGAATGCGCCCCGCGGCGATGAGGGAGAGGTTCTCCAGGTAGGGATTCTTGACCGCTTCTTCATAGCCAAACTTGCCCAGGATGAAATCAGAGAGCCCTAAGCGCGCACGCTCCAGCGGCAAATCGCCCCGCAGCACTTCCGTGAGGCCGTGGCTCTTGCTAACCCCGAAGATGACGTCGAGCTGCGGCCGGCGCAAATCGCTTGAGACGACCAGGGTCCGCGCGCCGGATTGCGCGGTGACGATGGCCAGGTTGCTGATGGCCGTGGTCTTACCCTCGCCTGGCCCGGCACTCGTGACCAGCACCACCTTGCGCTCGGGGGAGAACTTGAGATTCGTGCGCAGGATACGGTAGGCTTCGCTCGCGACCGAATGCGGCTGGTAATGCGCCTGCAGCGTCATGCGTTCGGCCTGCTGCCCTTTTTTGCGCTGCAGCGCCCGGAACATCCGCAGATGGGGCCGGTACGACGACTCGATCTTACCATCCGAGCCCAGATGCGGGATCACCGCCAGCACCGGCACTTGCAGCAGCCGCTCCACGTCTTCAATCGTGCCGATGGACGTATCCAGGCCCTCCAGCACAAACGCCAGCACGCAGCCGACCAGCAGCCCCAGCAGGCCGCCCACCAACAACGCTAATTCCTTGCGCGGGCTCACCGGCCCGCCCGGCGTGCGGGCCAGCTCAATGATGGACGCATCCGCGATCTTCTCGGCCTCGGCCAGCCGCGCCTCTTCCAGGCGCTCGCGCAGCTCGCGGTAGGTCTTCTCGTTCACCTGGACGTCGCGGTTGAGCCGCGCATATTCCAGCTCGGCTTCGGGCAGCCCCTCGCGCTGGCCCTGCAGCTGCTGCAGCTGCTCTTTCATGCGGATGGCGTCCGGGTGCGCCTCGGTCAGCCGCGGCATCAGATTGGCCATCTGCTGCTGCACATCCGCGATGCGGTTCTCAAGCACCGTCGCCATGCCCGTCGCCCGGCCCTGCTCGCGCATGCGCTTGAGCGCATCTTCCGCGCTGCGCAGCCGCACTTCCGTCTGCGTCAGCTGGGCTTCGACAAACTCGCGCACCTGGCGCGCCTGCTTATTCTTCTCGCTCAGGTTGAAATCGATATAAGCTTCGGCGGCCAAATTCGCGATGCGCGCGGCCATCGAGGCATCCCCCCCGGTGGCGGTGATCGTGATGATGTTGGTCTCAGACACCGGCTCGGCAGAGAGGCTGCCTTGCACCTCATCGACTTGCGCCGGGTCGAGCAGGTGCTTGTCGTCCAGCGGCGGATGCAGGCGCCGGACGATTTTTTCGGCAATTGCCCGGCTTTCAATCACGCGCGACTCGGAGATCACGGGATTCTCGTAATAGGAGCCTGGCTCAAAAAACGCCCCACCCATCCCGGCGGCTTTCTGGAGCTTGACCTTGGAGGACGCGCGGTAGACCGGGGCCTGGCGATCGACATAGAAAGCCGCGGCCCCCAGCAGCACCACCACGGCGCTCACCACCAGCCACAGGTGCTTGCGCAGAATCCCCCAATAGTCGGAGAGACTCAGCTCATATTGTGCCATGCGGCCTCATTGCGCCCGCGCC
>JAGVGS010000064.1 GCA_020057015.1 Candidatus Omnitrophota bacterium
CCCCACGAGCAGATGGACCGGCCGCCCGGCGGCATGGCGGCTCAAGGCCTCGGCCAGCGTGCGGGCAGCGTGGACATTGTGCGCGCCATCCAGAATGACCAGCGGCTCCTCCTGCACGACTTCCAGCCGCCCGGGCCACTGCGTGGCCCGCAAGCCTTGCTCGACCAGGGACCTGGGCACGCCGGTGCTGGAGAGCAGCTCCAGCGCCACGACGGCCATGGCCGCATTCTGCGCCTGGTGGCGCCCGAGCAGCGGCAGGCGCACGTCCTCATAGAGCCCCCGCACCCCGGCAATCGAAAGTTGCAGACCCTCCAAGCCCTCCTCCAGCACGGAGGCATGGAAGTCCACGTCGTAGGTGAGCAACGGCACGCCCTGCGCCTCGGCCGCGGCCCGGATCACGTCTTCCACCGCCGGGACCTGAGGCGCGCTGACGACCGTCTGGCCGGGCTTGATGATGCCCGCTTTTTCGACGGCAATCTCCGCCACCGTGCGGCCCAACACGTCCGTGTGATCCAAGGCAATGGGACCCAGCAGCGTGACGGCGGGTTCCACCACATTCGTGGCATCCAGCCGGCCGCCGAGCCCCACTTCCAGGACTGCCAGTTGCACCCCCTGCTGCCGAAAGTGGACCAGCGCCATCGCGGTCAGCAATTCAAAATAGGTCGGCGGGGCTTCCGGGTCAGCGTGCCGCAGCGCCTCGGCCGCCGGCTGTACGAGGCTGGCTGCTGTTGCCCACTGCCCTGGCGTGATCCAATCCGCCCCTGCGGCGGACCGGGCGGCTGGCTCGGCTGGACCTAAGCTCACGCGGATACGCTCGCGCGCGTCTTCCAGATGAGGCGATGTGTAGAGGCCGGCGCGCAGCGGGCTGTGGCTGAGCATCGCGTACAGCATCGCGGCCATCGAGCCTTTGCCATTGGTGCCGCCGATCAGCACCGAGCGGAATCCCCGCTGCGGATTGCCCAGACGGCGGCACAGCTGCTGCATGCGCTCCAGCCTCACCTGACGCATCGCCTGCGGGAGGTGTTGTTGCTCGTAGTTGGTCCACTCCTGCAGCCACGTCAGGGCCTCGGCGTAGGTCATGCGGCCTGGCCCGGCGGCACGTCCTCGCGCAAGAGCTGCCGGCGGATCACCTGCCGCAAATCCTGCACGGCAAACGGCTTGATCAAGTGGTCCGCCGCTCCCGCGCGCTGGCCGCTCATCAGCGTCTTGGTTTCGCCATCGGCGCTGACAATCACGACGGGAATCGCGCAGGTGAGCGGGTCGGCCTTCAATTTCGCCAGCACCGAGAGCCCATCGAGCTTCGGCATGCGCAGATCCAGCAGGATCAGGTCCGCCCCCATCGTCGTGGCCGAAGCGAGTCCCTCTTCGCCATCACAGGCCACGTGCACCTCATACAGCGGCCGCAGCGCCTCTTCGATCAGGTGGCGGATGCGCGCCTCATCCTCGATGATCAGAATGCGCTGGCGTCGGCCGAGGCTCATGGGGCAGCCTCGCTCTGCTGCCCGCGCACGATGAGCTGGCGCTTCACCGCCGTGCGCAGCTCGTCGTTCGTGAACGGCTTGATGAGGTGATCCGCGGCCCCGGCTTGCTGGCCTTCCATCAACACATCGGTCTCCCCGCGGCCGCTCACGATCACAATGGGGATGGTGTTGGTGGCCGTATCGGCCTTCAGCTTCGCGAGGACGGAAAAGCCATCCGGCCCGGGCATGCGCAAATCCAACAAGATAAGGTGCGGGTGCTTGCTCTCGACCATGGCGAGGCCGGTGCGGCCCTCGTAGGCCAGGTGCACCTCGTAGGTCGGCTCCAAGCTCAGCTGCATCATGCGGGCGTTGGCCACATCGTCATCAATAATCAGAATGCGGGGCTTGCTCGCCATGTCAGTTGTCCCGCAAGCGCCGGCGCCACTGCTCGAGCAAGCGGCGCAAATCGCCGTGCGCGGATTTGACCACCATCGCGCCCACCAACAGCAACAGCGAGAACTGCCAGGCTTCTTCCGGCCCGGTCACCAGGCCGGTTTGGATATCCTCCGCGCGCGCGAGCTGCTCGCGATAGCGGCCCACCGACTGGTCCAGCGACTGCTCCAGCACATCCAGCGAGGACACCTGGTGCTTGTACTTCAGCGAAGGAAACTGGATGCCGCGCACCAGGAGGAATGTCGTCATCAGGTCTTCGGAGATCTGCAGCTCGCGCTCGAAGTCAAAGCCCTCAAATTGGGGCGAGAGATGGGGCAGCAGAATCGCGGGCTGTTCGATCACCACCTGGCCGCGGCGCACCACCGTGTCCCCGCGATGGATGGCCGATTCGGCGAGAAAAATATAGGGCACCGCGGTCGCATCGAAGCTCGAGAGCTCCGGCAACCGCATGCGCAGAATTTCGGTGCCTTGGCGCGCTTTATCCCACAGCGCCTGGATATCCACGCGGCTTACCTCTTGTTCTTCGTCAGGAGATTCATGATCCCTCCTAGTGCCGGAAATGCCGAACCCCGGTTGCCACCATCGCCACGCCCAACCGATTGGCTGCGGCGATCACCTCCGCATCCCGCAGCGACCCCCCTGGCTGGATGATGGCCCTCACCCCGGCCTGGGCCAAGAGTTCCACCCCATCGGGAAAGGGGAAAAACCCATCAGACGCCGCGACCGCGCCTTGGGCCTTGTCGCCTGCCCGGGCCACGGCGGCGCGCACCGAGCCCA
>JAGVGS010000112.1 GCA_020057015.1 Candidatus Omnitrophota bacterium
CTCCAGCTCAACCGCTGAAGCGGTCTTCTCGCGCAGCCGGTCCTCGAGCGCGCCTTGCAGCTGCGCGGCCGCCTTCAGGGCCGCCTCAGCGTCCTTCACCTGTTGTTTGAGCGCAGCGCCTTGGGTCTCGCGCGCATCCACGACCTGCGTCCATTCCGCGCTCTCTCTGCCGCGCTGGGCTTCCAGGGCCTGGAGCCCTGCCATCGCCTGATCCAGTCGCGCTTCTACCGTCTGCTTCGCGGCCTGAAGCTCCGCCATCTCAGCGGCCAATGTGCCGCTGGCGCGCTGGGCCTCCTGCGCCTGCGTTGAGACCTCTTTGGCCCGCGCTTCATACTGATCGCGCGCTTTGCTCAGCTGCTCATTCAGGCTGCGCACGTGCTGCACCTCTTGACCCAGCGTTTGGGTTTGCTGCCGGGCCGCGGTGAGCTCCTGCCCCAAGGTGCCGGCTTGCGTTTCCGCCGCAGCCAAACGGCCCTGCATCGCGGCCAACTGTGCCGCGAGCTGTGCCCGTTCCTGTTCGCGCCGCGCTAATTGCTGCTCCAGATCCGGCTGCGCGGCCTCGAGCTGCTGCAGGCGTGTCTGCGCCGAAGCGGCTTGGGCCCGCATGGTGCGCAGCTCCTCCTGCGCGCGCGCCACCTGCTGACTCAATTGGGTATTCGTGGTCTGCAGGCTGGTGTGCTCTTGGCCAAATTGATTAGCCTGCCGCTCGGTCGCGGCCAGCGTTTCTTGCGTGCGAAAGAGGCTCTCTTGCCGAGCCGTCAGCTCCTGCTTCATCTGGCCGGCTTCCTGCGCGAGGCGCTGATGTGCGACTTGGAGCGTCTGCGCCTGATCGGCGAAGGTCTGCTTCTCGCGCGCGGCTACGCGCAATTGCTCTTGCAGGCGCGTGCGCTCGGCTTGCAGCTGCTGCACGTCCGCGGTCACGTGCCGTAGCGCTTCTTGATCGGTCGCGTAGCCGCTGCGCAAGCGGCTCAGCTCATCCTCCAGTGCCGCCTGGCGCTGACGGGCCTGGGCCAGCGCGGCCTGGGCACGCTCCAGCTCCTGCTGGCTGGCCGACAGCTCCCCGGCCACCGCGCTTTGCACCTGCTGCATGGACGTCTCAAACCCAACGGCTTCTCCCGAAATCGAGGAGGCAGGAGGTGCTACCGCCATACTCTTGGACAGCTCACTGTAGGTTTCGGCTTCGCGCACCTTCACGAGCCAACGGGCGGCCTCTTCATGCGTCGGATGGGCGGCCAATATAGCCTCAAACGTCTCAGCCGCGAGCGTGTATTGCTGGCGCTCAAAGAACGCTTGCCCTTGGGCGAGTGATTGCTCGAGCGGATCATCGGCTGGAACGGTGTCGCTGGCCGCGGCGGTGGGCGTTGCGGGGCTTTGCAGCGCGCCCAGGGCCTGCTGGAAGGCCGCGGTGGCCTCGCTGTACTTGCCTTCCTCGTACAAGCGCTGGCCGCGCTGATAATGGGTGTCGACAGGGCTCTCAGCGGGTGCGGGTTCCTCGGCACCCACCGGGGGCAGCGCCAGCAACCCGGCGCTGAGGATCAGCCACGCAGCGGCGCGGACGCTCTTCAAAACCAACCCTTTCGCTTCTTCTTATCCTTCTTGGCAGGCGCGGCGGGCAACTGAGGTGGGGCTTCCCCCGCTGGAGCCGCGACCACGGCAGGCGTCTTAGGCGCTTCCGTTGAGGGGGCCGCAGTCACCTCAGGCGCAGCGGCGACGGCCGGAGCCTCAGGCCCGGCGCCCTTAAAGGAAAAATCGATCGACGGGCCTTCGACCGGGTGCTTGCTGATAATCCCGCGCATGGTGCTGCCGTGCAGCTCGCCGCGCCAGAACACCACCCCGCCGCCCTCTTTCGTCTGCATCGTCTCCCACACCGGCACGCCATCATCGCCGATGTTGAGCGAAATATTGGAGGAGGGATACCCCTCGCTGCCCAGTCGCTTGGAGGTCATCTTGCGCTGCTCAAACGTCAGCGTGTCGGTCACCGGCTTGCTCGTCGCCCCTAAGGAGGTCATCTCAATCGTCCAAGGGCCGGCTTGCAGGTGGCGCATGATCTCGGCCTCAGGGCTGGGCTTCGCGGCCGCCGCCGGCTTCGCGCTCTCCTGCGCCGTGACGGACCACGCGACGCAGCAGATCCCCATGGCCACCAGAAGCCCGCCTACATTCATCCGTCTCATCATCACACCACTCCGGGGTTGATTGTTATTCGGTGAAGGTCTGAACTATTCCAGCCGCTCTTTGGCCTCCCAGGCGCGCCAGGAGGCGATGTACTCCTTGACCCAGCTGGCATTCTGCGCATGGGGGTTGAGTTCCAGATACTTGCGGAAGTGCTCCGTGGCCCGCTCGCGGTCTGCGAGCGAATCGGCGTACAGCACCCCGAGGTTGTAGTGCGCATCGGCATCATTGGGCTGCACTTCCAGCACTTTGCGAAACTCAGTGGCCGCCTGTTGGAACTGGCGCTGCTGGCTGAACAGTACGCCCAGATTATAATGCATCGCAGCCGTCTCCTTCACCAACTTTTGATTCTGGCGCGCCAGCTTGCTGACCCCATCCGGAATGCGCCGCCCTTCCCGGCCCAGCTTCGTCTTCTCCTCCACGGCCTGCGCGTAGCTCTTCTGTAATTGTTTCAGGCGCTCTTGCACGTCCTGCTGCCGGCGCTGCAGCTCCTTGAGCTCCTGCTGCGAAGAGCGCAGCACCCGCCGCAGCTCTTCGCCTTCCCGGCGCTGGGCTGAGAGCTCGCGCGTCAGCTCTTTTTCCTTGCTGCGCCGCTGGGTCTCATCCACCTGGGCCGCCAGCTGCTGGCGCTGCTGCTCCAGCAGCTTCGCCTGCGCTTCCCACTCGCCCTGGGCTTCCTGCAGCGACTGCAGCAAGGTCTCGCGCTCAGCCAGGGCGGCCGTCAAGCCACTGCGCTGCTCGGCGGCGATCCGCAAGGTGGCCTCCAGCGCGTCGCGCTCCTGCAACAAGCGCGCCTGGGCCTGCAGTTCGCCCTGCGCGCGCTGCAGCTGGGCGAGCAAGTTCGTCCGATCTTGGGAGAGCGACTGCTGGTCCTGCGAGAGCTCGGCGTACTGCTCTTGCAGCGCCTCGGAGCGCTGCTGAAAACGCGCTTGGCCCAGCTGAAAGTTGCGGCTCTCCAACCGGGTCTGCGTCAGCTGCGCCGTCAAGCGGCTCGCCCGCCACCCGACATAAACCGCCGCACTCGTGCTGATCACCGTCAGGACGCTGAGGAGCATGCCGACCTGCGTGAAGCCTCGCGCAGCGCGAGGGCGGCTCATGGCGCGGCCTGGGCCGAGGCGTCCTCAGCCATCGATTCATAGGGGCGAAACGCCTTGACCCCGCCCCCAAACGCCTTTTCATCCCCGGTCACGAGCTGATCCCCCTCCACGATGTGCGGCGTGATGAACACCACGAGCTCAGCCATTTCATTTTCCTGGTTGCGGTTGCGAAACGCCAGGGGCCCCAGCAGCGGGATCCGGCCCAAGTAGGGGATCTGGGCATCGGAGTGCTGCCGCTC
>JAGVGS010000177.1 GCA_020057015.1 Candidatus Omnitrophota bacterium
CGGGGTCGCAAAGCTACGGGTCCTACGTGGACGGCTGGGCTACCGAAGGCAGGCTGCCGCACCCACGTAGGCGCTTCAGGGCGAAACCTGAAGCGCCTTCTCGGTTGAGGATCGCCGGGCCGCCGAAGGAGACGAGAGTGGGCAGGGATTCGTCTATTCGGCGGCACGGCGTTTTTTGATGGGAAGGCGCTGGAGGAGGTCTTGCTATGACACGAGAGCAGCAACGAGAACAAGCCGGCTTCATGCTGCTTGCAGCCATCACCTTCCTCGCCTGCACCCTCACCGTCATCCAAGTTTCTTTGGGCCGCGTGGTAATTGAACGATCTGCTGCGCAGCTGTACGTGACCAAGCAGCAGGCATTTCATCTGGCTGAGAGTGGTGTCGATCTGATGTTAGCAGAGTTTCAGAAAGCGCCTAACGAGCGATTCAGCGGCTGGACGGAGATCAACGCGCAGCCCATCTGCCAAACACAGCTCGGTGGGCCGCCCTGCTGGCAGGGTAGCTTGTTTGGAAACCAGATAGACATTCAAGTGGGTGGGCTGAACAGCGACCTGGCGAAAGCCTTGGTGAGCGCTCGCATGGCAGATACTACCGAACAGCTTGAAGTGGAGATCGGTTTGAATGACGGGTTACTGGGCCGGTTTCCCTTGGCCATTTTGTCAACCGGCAACACCAGCACGGGGATTCGTCTGGGAGCCAGGGTGAGAATCGACAGCTATGATTCCCGCCTGGGGGCCTATGATGCGGTGATTGGCGGCAGCGGCTGGACGCGCAACCGCAGCGATGACCGCGTGGACGCAAGCAACCAGCCCATCGGCGATCCGAGCACCTGGAAAGGCCATCTGTGGTCCAACAGCAACAGCGTCAGCAACGGCCAGGAGGCCATACGGTTGGCTGCCTGCGCCAGCGCCGGTGCTTCCAACTGCCAGATTTGGGGTAGCGCCCTCATCGGGCAAGACCTTGCCGGCCCCCAAAATGCGATCACCAATCCGAATCGGATTCATGGGACAATCCAGTCACCCCAAGAGTCCGCCGTGACTCAGCCTGTGACACTGCCCGCAGGCGCCCCTTGTCCGGCATGTCCCGTGGTTGGGGGCGGCGTCATCTCGGTCGCTGAGCTTGCGCAAACCTCCGGCGTTATACCCCCCCCGTCAAGCCTCAACGGTCAGGAGCTGGTCTGGTCGCAGGGCGGCGAGCTGGCTTGGTACGAGAGCCTCTATTATCAGAACACCGGGGACAGGCCCATGGGAGAGAACTTTCCACATTGTGGGGGTACACCTGGCGTAGAAATGGAGAACTGGCACACCTGTTCGGGCTCCGGTGGTGAACTGACCATCACCGGCAGCGGTACCGTGCACTTTGACGGCGGCAACTTCGCGCCTCTAGGTCTGAGCATTGATGGCGGCAACGTCACGCTGGTGCTCCACAACAGCATGACCCTCACTGATCACGTGCGGGTCTACAACGGCGCAACGCTGCAGATCTACACAGATGGTGACAGTGCAATCAGCGGGCACATCAACGCTCTAGTCGGCGATGGCACCGACGGACCTCGGACACCCAGCAAGGTTGTGATCAACGTGGCCGGGAATCACACCGTACACTTAGTCACACAGTATTTCTCCGGTGTGCTCAACGCGCCCGACAGCCATGTCCTTGTGGACTACCCGTATGCGTCGAGCTTGGACTTCTTTGGCAGCATTACTGCTCGCCTGATAGAAATGGATCCTTGGGGGAATATCTTCTTGCACTACGACCAGGCGCTCGGCGCAATCGGAAGCAGCGATACCGGCAACTCAAAGCCTGTGCTGCGTCTCTGGCGCTATTACTAAACTTTGTTCTTCCGGACGGACCCCGAGAAGGCTCCCCGAACGCTCTGCCATAACCAGAACTTTCGACCTTAAGGTGGTCATGGGACAGGCGGCTTGCGCTCAGCCCGATGCTCCGCCAGCTGATAGTCGGTGAGTGCCTTCGGCGGCAGGGCGGCCCGAAGCGCGTTGAACACCGCGGCGATGTCGATGAGCTCCTGCGCCATGGCCCCCATCACCGGAGACAACCAGCCGACAGCTGCCGCGGCCATGCCGACGAGGCTGAGGAGCATGCCGCCGACCGCGCTCTGCACCGCGATGCGGCGCATGCGCGCGCTGATGTGCATGAACTCATCCAGCTTCTCGAGCGAGCTGTCCATGATCACCACACCGGCCGCTTCGCTGGTGATGTCGCTGCGCTGACCGACGGCGATGCCCACGGTGGCCGCCAGGAGCGCCGGCGCATCGTTAATCCCGTCACCGACGAACACCGTTTTGGCCCGCGCCGTTTCACGCCGCACGATCGCGAGCTTATCCTCCGGACTCTGCTGCGCGAACACCTCGACGATCCCCACCTGTCTGGCGAGATAGGCGACTTCGGCTTCGCGGTCACCGGACACGAGCAGGACGCGCGAGAGCTTATGCTTCGGACCCAGGTGTGCGATGAACGAGGGCCCCTCGGCCCGCGGCTCGTCACGAAAATGAAACGCCGCCGCCGGACGCCCCTCGATGACGAGGAGACACTCCAGTCCCGATAAGACAGCGGGCAAGCGGTCCATGCCAGAGGCCTGTTCGCCGATCAAACGCCCACGGCTGGTGATCCGCACCGTTTGCCCGGCAACCACGCCGCGCAGTCCCTCGCCGGGCATTTCGCTGATCTGCGACGCCTCGTGGACCGCCACGGACTCCCTGCCCGCCGCCGCCAAGACCGCCCGCGCCAACGGATGCTTCGAGTACTGCTCCAGGCTCGCCGCCAGCCCCAACGCATCACTACGACTGATCCCCGGGGCGCAGTGCGCCTCCGACAGGTACGGCTCTCCATAGGTCAGCGTGCCTGTCTTATCGAAAATCGCCGTGGTGCAGGCGGCGATCTGTTCCAGCACTACGGGCTTCTTCACGATGATCGACCGCTTCGCGCACAACGACACGGCCCCGATGATTGCCACCGGAATGCCGATGAGCATCGGACAGGGCGTGGCGACGACCAGCACGGCGAGAAATCGGCTCGTGCTACCGCTCAGCGCCCACGCGATCCCCGCCACGCCCAGCGCCAGCGGCGTGTACAGCATGCCCAGCTGATCGGCGAGCCGTCGCAGCCGCGGCTGATGCTGTTCGCTCGCGCGCATGACCTCCATGATCTTGGCGTAACGGGAATCCACGGCTCGCTGGGTGGCGCGCATCGTCAGCGCGGCCTCCCCGTTGACCGCACCTGAGATCACGGTCGCCCCGGGGGCCTTGGACATATGGAACGGCTCGCCGGTGAGGAAGGATTCATCCATGGCGCCGTGACCCTCGAGCACGATACCGTCCACCGGGCAGATTTCATGCGGGAGAATCACCAACGTCTCGCCCACGGCGATGTCTTCCAGCGCGGCGTCGACCAGATGCCCATCGGCTTTTCGATGGGCCACAGAGGGCATGCGGCGAGCGAGGGCCCGCAGCACGGAGGCGGCGCTGTGCACGGCGTAGTGCTCCAGGAGATCGCCGCTGGCCAGCATCAGCACGATGAATGCGCCGGCCAGATATTCCCGCACGAGCAACGCGGTGATGATCGACAGCGCCGCGATCAGATCCGCGCCCCATTCACGGCGCAGCAGCTGACGCAGAATGTTCCAGACGAGCGGCACGCCCCCCACGACCAGCGCCGCGATCAGCGGCAGCTCGTGCACCGGCGGTGCCGCCTGACACACAAAACGCAGGACCAAATGGGCGACAATGGCCGCCAGCGCAAGAGCCGCCACGACCAAATGTCGACGACTAAACGACTCGCTCGCGGAGCCTTCGACGGTCATCGGATGCTGCGACTAGCTTCAACAGGGCTCGTGGGCATGGTAGTGATGATGAAAGGGGCTCTCAGATTCACTCGGATTCAGGTCCAGTCAAACGCTCCCCGGGCTGGGCGAGTGTCGCAACTGGTGCTTGGGCTTCGGGCAGGTTACTCCAATAGACTGCGCAGCATCCAGGCTGTCTTCTCATGGCTGTTCATGCGCTGTGTGATCAAATCCAGCGTGGCTTGGTCGCTGGCTTTCTCCACGGCGGGTACCAGCTGGCGGGCGGTGCGGCTGGCGGTTTCGTGCCCCTTAACCAATGCGCGGATCATCTCTTCGGCGACCGGCACGCCCAGCGTGTCCTTAATGGCACTCAGCCGGCCAAATTCGGCGTACGTGCCAGGCGCAGGAAACCCGAGCGCCCGAATACGTTCGGCGATCACATCGACCGCCATCCACAGCTCGTTGTAGTGCCGCTCAAACATCAGGTGCAGCGTTTCGAACATCGGCCCCGTGACGTTCCAATGGAAATTGTGCGTCTTCAGATACAACGTGTAGGTATCCGCCATCAAGGCCGCAAGGCCTGCGGCGATCGTCTTGCGTGCGGCCTCGTCGAGGCCAATGTCAATCGCTGCACCGCTCTTCCTCGCCATGCCACACCTCCGCCCTTCATCGAGTAGCACCTGCGTCCTCCCAGCCAAGAGCGCCCAGGCTACACGTGAGCGTGCTCCAGCTGCTCCCGGTAGGTCTTGGCCCCTTCAGCCACGGCGCCCTTGAGCGCCTCCGCCTGCTTGCGCGCCGTGTTGGCCGCCACCTTCATCGCCTCTGCCGTGGCCTCCCGGATCTCGCCCGTGAGCGTTTCTCCGCGCTTGGCCAACTGGATCGCGCCGTCCTTCAACCGCTTCCGGGTCACCTCGCCCTTCTCCGGCGCCAACAGCAGGGCGGCCACACCCCCGGCCACCACGCCCAACGCAAAGGCGGCCGTCAGTTCGTTGGTCTGGCTCATCCGACTCCTCCGCGTACCGCCACAGCACCATTGCCGTGACGGAAGGCCCCACGCTGCAACACCCCGAAACCTGCCTTCGCGCCGGCGGCCAGCGCCCCCAGCCGCCACGAGAACGGCATGACCAGCTGCCTCACCAGCGTCGTCCCCTGCTCGATCGTCTCGACAATGTGATCAATCCGGGCGCCGGTCTTGCGCGCCTCGAGCAGCGCCGTTTCCGCGTTGTGCGCCAGCCCGCGCACCTCTTCAATCGCTTCCCCGAGCTTCTCCAGCTTGCCGACCGCCACGGCGACCTGCTGCACCAGCCGCATCACCTGGCTGGCCATGACCAGTAGCGTTACCGCAATCACGAGCAGCAGCCCATCCGTAAGCGTCACCGTCATCGACCCCACCTCCCTTCTCCGTCAGCGATCAACTGACGTCAGCATAAACGCTCGGCGGCCGAGTATCTATGACCTGAGTCATGGGGTGCAGCCTGGTGACCCATCCTCGGTTCGTACACCGGGCAATATGGCTCCCCGGAGTGTCGGCTCACAGCCCGCTGTTGTGGATCGACATTCCCATTCGGATCACCGGCCAGTGGTGGTGCGACAAGCGGATCGAGGTTCTAGATTAACTGCATACAGGAGAGCTGGTTATGTTGCTATTTACCAAGTGCAAGTAGTTTTGCGTTTGGTGTCGCTTTATGCAACCAGTTTAGCGTTTGGTAACAGGTTCTGTGCTGCCCAAGCTCGGCAAGGCTTGCTTTTCGATGTCATGTATGATACGTTTATATACGTAAGACACATATCCTAACCTGAAGGAGGGACCCGATGTCCAGTTTGACGCTTGCTATCCCCAAGGACCTCAGGAGCAAGATGAAGCAGTTCCCGGAAATCAACTGGTCGGAAGTCGCTCGCCAGGCTATCGCCACGAAGATGCGTGTCCTGGAGCAGATGCAACGGCTCTTGAACAAGAGCGAACTCACCGAAGCGGACGCTGTTGAGATTGGCCGAGAGATCAAACGGCGCGTGGCTCAGAAACACCAGCGTGCGGGGTAATGGAGCTTGTGGTTGACGCGAACATCATCGTCGCGGGCTTCTTGAAAGCAGCCACGACCCGCTCGCTGCTCCTTGATGAACGGCTGATCCTGTCTGCCCCGGAGCATACGCTCACGGAGTCGGCAAAAGTCCTGCGCAGTGCGAGGCTTCGTAAGAAGCTCAAAGGGTTGTCCCAGGCTGAGGCGACATCACTCCTCGACCAACTGACCGCCCGAATTCGCATGGTCCCTGAAGTCAGTTACCGCCACCGCCTTAAAGAAGCCCATCAGCTTGCGCCACATCGAGAGGACGCGCCTTATCTCGCTTTAGCTCTCCACCTCGGCGTCCCTCTGTGGTCTAATGACGCCGACCTCGCAAGGCAACCCGATGTCGTTGTCTACCCAACCACGCAGCTACTTGAACTGTTGGCTCGGTGAGTGAGCGTAGCCATGAAACGCCGCGAGAAGCCGCTGAGTGAGACGAATCCGTACTTTCGGGATCCGAAACTGCGGAAGAAGATGATTCTAATATCCGCGGCCTCGTCGGCAGCGATCGAAGGGATTCGCGTGCCCCTGAAGGTGCTTGCTAAGGGCCTTCGCCCAGGCTGGAAGCCGCGCCGCACGAGACGCCGCTAGTCCCGCTCCTGCCTGGCATAAAGCCTGAACCCCCTGCGGCACGCTCACCGCAAGGGGCTCAGGTTCGAGTCAAGAATGGCTCCCC
>JAGVGS010000182.1 GCA_020057015.1 Candidatus Omnitrophota bacterium
AAGGATGAAGCGGTCCTCGCTCTCACGAACATCGGCGATGCCAAGGACGAGGCGCTCCTCGCCCAGACCGCGGCCAAGGATGCCAAGGATGAAGCGGTCTTGGCCTTTACCGCGGCCCGCGATGCCCAGAATGCAGCAGAACTGGCCAAACAGGCAATGGCTGAAATCAAGCCGGCGACTCTACAGTTGGACACGCTCATGGCTCAAGTCGCCGAATTGAAAGAAGCCGTCGAGTCGGCGCAGGGCAGCAGCGCGGCCGTGGGCCTGTCGCAAAGCGCCTTTAACGCCGCGAGCGAAGCGGTCACGCTTATCAAGCAACTGCAGGCAGACCTGAAGGCCAACGGAGCCGGCTCGGCCAGCGGACAGGTGCTGCTGGGCCAGTTGGGCGACAAGCTGACGAGTGTCTCCCAATCGGTGACGGTCATCCCCGGCACGTTTACCGCCGATGAGATCAGCGAGCAGCTCAAGGCCCTGGCTGAGAAGGCTCAAGGGGTCGCGACCGACAAGGGCTACAAGTTCGACTCGCTGTACGAGATCTCAGAGACCCAGGCTACTGATGTCAAGACCATGCGCAACCAGGTCGAAGAGATGAAGCAACTGCTCGACATCCAGCGCACGATCCTGGAAAAGAACATGAACCAGCCGGTGATGAAGACCTGGTTTGAAGCGAACTAATCGCACACCAAGAAGTGCCAGGCGCTTTTGCACCAAAAAGTGCCTGGCACTTTCTGCATCAGCCTGCCGGTAGTGTCTAAATACAATAATACAGTTGTATTCTATTATTAGTACAGTTATACTCTGTATATATAATAGAAGGAAAGGAGCTAACAATCATGTTATTCAAGACACAAGAACTTGAGAGAAAAGAAATTGAAGTCATTGCACTTATAGATGAATTAAAGAGCAAGCTCAGCTATGCGCTAAGGCAACCAACCCGCTGGCTTGGAATCCTCAGAAGGAGCACGTTTGCTAAAGCCTTGCGAGGCTCCAACAGCATTGAGGGTTACATTGTATCCCCCGATGATGCGTTAGCAGCAGCGCAGAAGGAAGAGCCGCTGGATGAAAAGACCGAGGCTTGGCTTGCTGTGAATTGCTACCGCGAAGCCATGACGTATGTGCTGCAGCTGGCGGGTGACCCATATTTCCGCTATTCAACGGACCTCCTAAAAAGCCTCCACTACATGATGCTTCAATATAATCTCTCAAAGGGTCCGGGTCAGTGGAGGCCTGGCTATATCGCTGTGCGAGACGAAGAGAAAAACGAAGTGATGTACGAAGGTCCTGACGCCGATCACGTACCCACTCTCATGGATGAACTCATCGAATCGCTAAATACTGATGACGGCAAAGTACATGCGATGGTGCGTGGTGCTATGGGACACCTGAATCTTGTGATGATTCATCCGTTTAGAGACGGAAATGGCCGGATGGCTCGTTGTCTCCAAACACTAATCCTCACCAAGACAACGGGAACGCTAGCACCGGAGTTTTGCAGTATTGAAGAATACCTTGGACATAATACGCGAGAATACTATGACGTGCTCCAAGGCACTAGTGGCAAGGCCTGGAACCCGAAGGGCGACACTCGTCGATGGATTCAGTTTTGCTTAACCGCGCATTATCGCCAAGCCATGACGCTTCTCAAGCGCACGAAGGAAATGCAACGTCTGTGGGAAATGCTTGAATCCGAGGTAAAAAAGAAAGGCCTTCACGAACGAACGATGATGGCGCTCATGGACGCAGCGATTGGGTATAAGGTTCGCAACCCAACGTATCGTTCTGCTGCGGAGATTTCCGACCAAGTCGCTAGTCGCGATTTAAAGGAACTGGTTACGCACGGCTTGCTACTGCCAACGGGAGTAAAGCGGGGAAGGTTTTATACGGCTTCGGAACTCATCAAACACATCCGCGAGTCCACTCGTGAACCAAGGGGTATTGCAGACCCGTTTGGCCTATCTTCCTAAAGGTCAGCATGACCAAGACGATGAGCGGCAAGGTCCCCGGCCTGGTCATGATGACTCCCGGGGATTTTCTCCATGAATGGGTCCGGCAAGGCGGAGCAGCCTCCAGCGGAGACATGACCAGCCGGGCCTGGATTTTTGCCTCGGGGCGAGCCTATAATACGAAGATCCCATGAAGCTGCGCGCGATTGCCTCGCTCGTGTCCTGCCTAGCGCTCTGCGCGTCTCTAGCCACCGCCGCCGCGGCCGAGATGGTCATGAAGATCCTCATCGTCAATCCCTCGCAGACCGAGACCAAAGAGTTCGACATCCGCAACCCGCTGCCGCCGGAGGTCAAACCCAGCCACGTGATCAACGCCGATGGCTTGCGCGTGGAATACGACTCCCAGGTCGGCACCTATCTGTTGCTGGGCACGGTGACGCTCAAACCCAAAGAGGCGATCACCAAGCGCATCGTGCTGGAAGACGTGTGGGTGATCGGCGCGGAGCGCCTCTCAGCGCTGCGCCGCGAAGTGCGCAGCATTCTCGAGAAGCTGGAGCGCACCCCCTATGCCGAGCAGGGCCGGCTGATGGCCGATGCCATCGAGCGGCGCCTGGGGGCTGTCGAGGAAAGCCAGAGCGAGCCTTTCGTGAACCCGGCCCAGCACATCACGCGCTACCGGGAGGATGCCAAACAGCTCGAGCGGGTGGAAGCGGATTTTGTCTCGTTGCGCCAGCTCATGGTGATGGCGGCTCTCAAGCCGGATCGCACGCCTGAGGCGGCCGGTGTTGCCGACACGGGGGCCGGCCCCGTGGGCGAACAAGGCGGCGGGCTCTCAGCGCGCTCCACCTGGCAACTCATTCTCGGCATTCTGGGGATGCTGGCGTTTGTGAGTATTTCGTTTTTCCTGATCGCCCGGCGGCAGCTGAAAGTGCAGTTGGCCAAGCAAGCCGTGCAGACGGCGACCGCGACAGAGCAGCCTTCCACGATCCTGGGCCACGCCGCCACCCCACCTCCGCCGCCGGCCCCGTAACGCATGGTCCGCTGGAATCTCGCCCTGGTGCTCATCCTGGCGACCCTGGGGCCCTCGCTGGCCATTGCCTTCATCGGGGCTGCGTCTATTAAGGCGCTCGCGCGCAACCCGGCCGCAGCACCTCGCATACAGCTGGCCATGCTGGCGGCGTTTATGTTTACCGCGGCCATCGCGGTCATTGCGCTGCTCATCTTCCATCTGAATGCCCAAAAGTCCTAATCCCAAGGGCGCGGCACCTCGCGCGGTGCTGTATGTCTCGCCGCGCACTGCCAAACTGATGATTGTGCAGCCGGCCCCTTTTGCCGTGCAGCGGGTCAACGCCGGTACGGTGCCGGGTGAAACCGACGATCCGGTCGCTGCGCTGCGAGCCCTCCTGGAAGTGCAGCCACTGCCGGTGCGCGAAGTCGGGCTCTTGTTCGGCCGGGAGATGTTCAGCCTGCGCACGCTCGAGCTGCCTTCGCGCGAGCCCAAAGAAATCGCCTCGATGCTCGAGCTGCAGCTGGGTAAGCTCACCCCCTATCCGCGCTCTGAGATTGTCTCGTCCTGGAGCGTGATCGGCAGTTTCCGCGACGGCTATACGACGCTGCTGCTGGCGGTGGCGCGCAAGGCGCTGCTCGAGAGCGTGCTGCAGTTTT
This sequence comes from Candidatus Omnitrophota bacterium, assembly GCA_020057015.1. Taxonomy (GTDB): domain Bacteria; phylum Omnitrophota; class Gorgyraeia; order Aquiviventales; family Aquiviventaceae; genus JAGVGS01. The sequence goes on from JAGVGS010000182.1 coordinate 3,609, forward strand.
TGAAGGGCAAGGGCATCGCCCCGCTCTGGGCCGGGGTCAGCAGCGAAGGGCTGGAGGCCTGGGCGGCTTCGCGCCTCAAGGTGCCGCTGACCGAGGGGCAGCTGCTGGCCATCATCGATGTGGATTTTTTCTCCACCGACTGCGCGATCATCTCGCCGGAAGGACGTCTGCTCTTCACGCAGAGCATCAGCATCGGCCATGATCAGCTGCAGGGCTCAGAGCCGGCCCTGCTGCGCCTCATGGCCGAGCTCATCCGCCTACCGCGCATCTTGGTGCATGAGGGGGTGAAGGGTACTATCAGCCGCGGGGTGGTCACCGGGGTGGTGGTCGATGGCGAGCGCATTGTCGAGCAGCTGGCGAACCAATGGGGGGCCGAGCTGCAAGTGGTCGACCCGCTGGAGGCCGCGCCGGTGGAAGTGCGCGAGCGGGCCAAGCTCACACGCACCTCGTACACGGCGTTGGTGGGCTTGCTGGCTGCGAATCGAGCACCGCGCATCGATCTGATGCCGGCAGAGGCCCGCGTCAGCCAAGCGCTGCAAGTGCGCTCGCGCCATCTGGCCCGACTGGCCACGACGGTGGCCACGATTTTCGGGTTGGCCGCGCTGCTCTTTGTGGAGCGGCTGCTCCTCTTGGGCCACTACCGCGGGCAACTGGAGCAGCGCCTGACCGCCTTGGGCGATGCGCCTCAGCAGGTGCTCAAAGAGCAGGCCACCATGACCGAGATCCGCGACTGGCTGCGGCCCTCGCGCAGCCCGCTGGAGATCTTCCGCGGGATCGCCGCGGCGGCCAGTCCTGACGTGTCGCTCACACAGGTGAACTTGACGGCCGGCAAGCCGGTGGTGATCCGCGGGCGCACGAACACGATGGCCACGGCGTTTACGTTTTCCGAGCGGTTGAAAAAAGAGGCGGCGTTTGCCAGCATCGAGGTGCGTCCGGTGCTACGCCAGCGCGGGGCGAGTGTGCTCGGGGTCGAGTTTGAGATGGTCTGCGAGCTGAGCGCTTCGTGATGGCCGCCCCGGCGCTGAGCAGCCTCTGGCAGAGGCTGCCCACATCGCAACAGCTGCTGGTGAGGGTGGGCGGCAGCGCGCTGGTCCTCTGGGGCCTCACGGTGCTGACGCTGCGCCCGCTGCAGCAGCGGCTGCGGGTGCTGAAACAAGAGGTGGGTGCCGCCGAGGCGCGATTACTGGCGGCCGTGGCAGCCAATGAGCAAGCCGAGCGGGTGCACAAGGCGTTTACCCAGTATCGTGCCTATGTGAAGCGCCCAGAGAGCGCTGAAGTCGAACTAGCCGGCTTTATGACGGAAGTCGAGCAGGCCGCGAAAGAGGCGGGCATCGCCGAGCCCTATCTCAAGCCGCTGAAAGGCCCGGAGACCGCGGCCAACGTGCTCAGCGCCACGATCGAGGCCGAATCCAGCCCCGCACAATTGATGGCGTTTCTGGATAAGATTCAGCGCTCGGCACGGCTGTTGCGGGTCAAGGAGCTCACCGCGCGGGTGACCGAGGCGCGCAGCCTGCGCAGTTCACTGGTCCTCGACAAACTCCTGCTGCAGGTGCCCGACCCCTCCGGGGCTAAGTAATGGCCGTGCCCTATGAATTTGACGCCGAGCGCTTTAGCCGGTGGATGGCCTATGTGCTGCGGCACAACCCAGGCCGCTATGGGTTGCAGCACGACCGGCACGGCTTCGTGAGCCTCGAGCTCTTCGAACAGATTGCGCGCCGACGCTACCCGCAGGTGGAGCCCGGCACGCTGCGCGAGCTGATCGCCGGGGCCGGGCAACGCTTTGAGCTGGCGGAACACCGCCTGCGCGCCCGCTACGGCCATTCCATTCCGGTGGACCCAGCCGGCGCGCCGATGGAGCCGCCGCCACAACTCTACTACGGTCTCGATGGCGGGCAGGTGGAGGGCATGCTGCGCGAGGGGCTGCATCCGATAGAGCGTTGCCTGCTGCACCTCAGCACCACGCCCGAAGAGGCGCGTGCGGTCGCCTCGCGCAAGTCCCCGCAGCCGGCCCTGTTATGCGTTGATGCGCAGGCTGCCCATCGCGCCGGGGTGCTCTTTTATCAAGAGGGTCCGCTCTATTTGACGCTCGCCATTCCCGCCTCGTTTCTACGCATCGAACCGGCCTGACCATCACGTACGACGTCATCGTGGCCGGCGGGGGCATCATCGGCGCGGCGCGGTGGCCGGCGTGGTGACGGATCTCGGCCGCTCCAGCGTCGATCTCTCCCCCTTTTCTCCTTAGGATCCCTTAATCTTGCTTAAAGTGACGTAAGATTCTGCCTCTTGATGTCGCGGCCTCCTGTCAGGTTTACTTAAGTTAATAGTCTTTGGGCAAACCTGCCGTAAGGCGGGGACGCAAAGCCACGGGTCCTAGTGACGGGTAGGATAGCCGGGTTGCTGAAGTAGGCGCTCGGCTCTTTTGTTCCTTAGGAAACCGATGAGGCCACATGGCGCGAAGTAAGCCACGGCCCCTGTGCACGCGCTCTCGAGCGACCGATCCCCGGTCGCTCGTCGTGTTTTGGGGCCGGGTAAGCGCTTTCTTGTTTGTTTTACTCATGCTCACTTCTTCAGTTCATGCCGCTGTCGACTTAAGCGAGGGCGTGTATGTGGATGATGCGCTGCCGACAGGTGCAAGCGCCCAAGGCACCTGGACTTGGGTGTCAAGTGTGACCGGCCCGGTCGCCGCAAGCGGCTCCTACAGCCACAAAGGGGTCGGAAACCAAGCTGCCTACTCGCAGCACTACTTTGAATTTGCCTCAAGCAATCAACTGATTGGGTATGGAGACACGCTAACCACCTACGTCTATATCCCCTCTGGCCTGGCACCGTACATGATCATGCTCCAGTGGAAATCCGCAGGCAGCTGGGAGCACCGGGCCTACTGGTCTGCGACTAGCGTAATGGGCAATGTGTTTCCCTATGGAACCCTTAATACGGCCTCCAAACGCCGGATAGGTGGCATTCCTTCAACGCGTGGGGCGTGGGTCAAATTGGAAGTTCCCGCCTCGAGCGTAGGGCTAGAAGGCCAGGTTATCGATGGAATGGCCTATACGCAACTTGGCGGCACTCTCTATTGGGATCGCTCAGGAGTGCGCGCAGCAGCACGCGGCGAACAGGCGAATTTCGTCTCACAAAGTGTGGGTGCTACCACGATCTCAGCCGGAACTCAGCGCACAGTCACCGTCACCATGCGCAACACGGGCAGCACTACATGGACCACGGCGGCGGGCTATAAGCTCGGCTCTCAGAATCCGCAGGATAATACTGCTTGGGGATTCAGCCGTGTTGCCTTGCCGAAGACAATCGGTCCGGGGCTTTTATCGACCTTTAACTTCACCATCCGCGCTCCCACTACACCGGGCACCTACAACTTCCAGTGGAAGATGGTGCGCGAGCTGGTCGCTTGGCTCGGGTATCAGTCGACCAATGTCCCCATTACCGTGCCCGTGGTCCTACCAGCCCAACCGGGCAGCCTCAGCCCCGCAAGCGGGGCGAGCGTCCCCTCAACGCAGACGAGTGTGCGGCTTAGTTGGGGTGCGGTTGGCGTGGCGACGAGCTATGCGATAAGGGCAACGGAGCGCAATACAGCGACCGGCCAGGAGACCACCAACCGTGTGACGGGCAACACCTGCAGTGTGCATTATCTCTGCCGGGATCCCCTACCGGTATCGCCGACTTATGTGGATCTCCCTGTGCGTCCTGGCCACAGCTATGTCTGGTGGGTGCATGCCATCAACATCGCGGGGTGGAGCGGGTATACGTATACGCCCTTCACCGTGCAGGCGGTGCCGCCAAAAGTGTGGATCCAGGGCGTGAAGCTTAATCAACGCGGTGCGGTCTTCAACGACGCCAACGCGATCATTGACCCGTTGGGTGCGACCTCCACCTGCGGCGCCTCGACCGCCAGCCAGAGCGCTTCTGCCACTGCCTGTGGCTCGAGCATCAATCCCTACTACGCATCCACGGAGATCGTCAACAACATGGCGACCATCACCTCGCGTATTCCCGCGAGCGCCCGAAATTCGCTGGTCGCCGCGTCGGTCTGTAATGAGAACGGGAACTACGATTGCACCAATCATCCTGTTTCAAGCTATTGCCGGGCAACGGTCGTGGGCTCTTACGCGACGCTGAACTTGCCGATGGGTACTCGCAAGCCCGGGTACATCGATGTCTGGTGGAAGTACCTGCCGCAAGGCACCGAGGGGCTGCCGCGGTGCGATGAGGAAGGTGCGCCTCGTCTCACCACGGCCGCCAGCTTTCTCTCCACCGTCCGAGGGGATGTGGATGGCGACGGGTTTGTCACCATAACGGATGGGGTGAATGCGCTCCGATGCGCGGCGGGGGTGTCCATTCCGTACGCGTGTCTACCCAACGCGGACTGCGATCGCGACGGGCAGGTGACGACGACAGACGGCGTGCATATCCTCCGGATGGCCGCAGAGCTCAGCAGTAGCTGTAGTGGCACCACACCGCCAGCAACGAACTACCAGATCGGGGGAGGCTATCGGCTGAGAACAGATGTTTCGCCGCCCCAATGCACCATGGGAAATACTCTGACCAACGGATGCACGTGTCCAGAGGGGTATTCAGCCATGCCTCTCGGAAGCGCCCGAGGCGATGGTTTTGTAATGCCGCACAAAGGTGATTACAAAGACATGCTGCGCGAGTCGATTGAGCTACTGACGATAACCACCCCGATCGGCGCGGCGTGGTGGATGGGCAAGCGGATCGCGACAGACTTCCACCTCTTCGGGATGGGGCTGGATGGCAGTCCAGGGAGTCCTGGGACGATCTACATGTGCACCAAGCCGGCTACGACGTCGCAAGGGTTTCAGGGTGGATTCTCCGTGCGGGCGGATGGTCCTGGAGGCACCCAGGTCAATCCACTGACGGGCGGCTACTCCTGCCCGCCAGGCATGAAGCAGGATGAGGTCGGCCACGTGCTAGGTCCTGGACCCAGCCCGAATTATCTCTATGCCTGCCGGAATACGTCCGCCGGCCTAGCGGGTGCTGACCAAAGCACGTACGGCGGGATGTACCATCAAAACGCGAACGGCCAATGCATTCGAGGCAATGTCATTGGTGATACCTCGCTAGAGACTTCGCTGATCCTGTATATCGACAGGACCGACGATCCCAACGGTCCGGGCGATCCTCACGTCGTGTCGCTCAGAGATGCGACAGGCGAATATTGCTCTTGTCAGGCAGGCTACACACCGACGCCCATTGCGAATGTCAGCGATTGGAATGGGTCCTCGGGTGTGATATGGCTTTGCTCCAGCCCACCGCTGGTGTTGCCGCCGGCGGCATCCGACCCCAACGCAGGGATCATCCGGGGGCGGGTCATCAATAGTCTCACCGGAGAGGGCATTGAGGCGAAGGTGCTCCTGAGCCGAGGACGTGGATTTCAGACAACGAAGCAGACGACTAATTACAGCTTTGAATTCAGTCACCTGGAGCGCGCCCTGTACTATCTCTACCCTATCTTTCCCCCCGGCTATGAGCGAGTGCGCTGGAGCATCTGCTACGGCGGCGACACGACATGTCATAGCCATCCAGACGTCGCGCTCTACGAACCGATGAGGCCGTATCCTGAGCAGTACATGCCGGTGTACTCCGGGAACGTGATCGACTTTCTGATTCGATTCAAACCGATTGATTGATGTGCCGGAACGTGCGCGCCAGCCATCGTGGTCTGCTCTTCGCCGCCGCGCTCCTCGCGGCTTCCCCGCAGATCGCCGTGGCGGAGATAGGATCTGCGGTGACTGCTCCTGCTCTGCAGGAGATCGAAACGGCGATTCACGAGCTACGCCAGCCCTTGGACCATGAGCGTCTGAGCCAGATTTTCGCCGGCATGGGCCAGGTACAGGACGACACCGAGCGGGCACGTCTGCAGCAACTCCTGAGTGCTCAACTCCACGCGCTCGAGCCGGCTCCAACGCCTGCGGTCGACCAGCAGGCCGACATCTCGGGTCCCTACGTACCGTCCGATAAGGTCAGGACGGTCACCGAGCTCTACGCACGGATTGACGTGCTGGTGCTCGGGCCGGAATCCACCGTGGAAGACCTCCGAGCCCGAGATGCCATTGTCTCCGCGATCGCCGGAATCGTTGATCCGCTGAGCCGCAGCGCGCTGCTGCGGCACCTTGAAGCGCACGAAGCCCGCGCGAGCGAGCTAGCGCCTTGGAGGTAATCGAATGCTCAGACAAGCGGTAGAGCCTTGGACGGCATTATGGGTGGTGACTTTAGCTTTCGCTCCGCTGGCGGCGGCAGACTCGCTGTGCGACCCCAGCCTGGGGCCGACCGAGAATCAATGGGGCATGCGCTGGGGCCGCTGGACCAGCGCGGTCACCGAACCGCCTTTTCATGTCGGCTGCCCGCCCAACGGCCAATCCGCGATTCTCACCACCAGTGCGACGAATAACGGTGCCATCCTTGAACGGCTGGTGCGAGCACCCGGAGGGCCGCTGCGCCGCTCCGACATTAGCTTCCTCGTCCCATCGCTTGCGCAGTGGAGCCATCTGGCGTCCTTTCCTGTCTATGACCCAGCCACGCTTGGCCGCATCGGCGCGGATGTCTTTCATGACCCGGCAGGGGTGGACCCGGACCGCCTCGTCATTCAGTTCGACGGCGGATCAGGACCGGGATGCGGGCAGACGAATCTGTATAGCTGGGTGCCGATTCCGGGCAATCTGCAACCCAATCACTGGTACCGGGTTAGCGCCCAGACGTCGCAGCGCGCCGATGGGGGGTTGAATGTGCTGGGCGTGCTGCAGGATCTTGAACTAGAAGACCGGCCTATTCTTGTGGGGACGGCCTTTGAGGCGCCGGCCAGCTGTACGCCGGCGTGGTACGCGACTGAAGCCCGCTGGGGCATCGGGCATCTGAGCATGGTGCCGACGATGGACCTCTTCGTGGATGATTTTGTCGGCTCGCCAAGCCCGGTGTCTATGGCCTTCCAGGAGGCGGGCGGGGAAGTCGTCATCGAAGCCGAGCATGCTGACGCAGCCAAGATCCGCAATGGGAAAAGCTGGGACCTGAAGCTCTCGCAGACGGGTTTCTCGGGCAACAGCTATGCCGAGGTGCTGCCCAATACAGGAACGGCGCAGACCACCGGCTACGTCGCTGCCAGCCCGGAGCTGAGCTATCGCGTCAAATTCTCAACCTCTGGGACGTATTACGTATGGATCCGCGGCACGGCCCCGACTGCCGCGGACGATACGGTGCACGTGGGACTCGACGGCAACGCGGTGAGCACTGCGGATAAGATCACGGGCTTTCCCGCCGCGTGGACCTGGAGCCGCGCGACCCAGGACGGCGCCAGCGCCTATGCGCGGATCACGGTCCCCAGCGCCGGCATTCATACGATCCATCTCTGGATGCATGAGGACGGCATGCGGGTCGATAAGATCCTGCTGCGCAAGAGCAGCTCCTCTACGCCGCCGACCGGAGCCGGGCCGGCCGAAAGCCCTCGCGTCCCCTAAGGCCACGGCCTGCACTCAGGAGGTGAGTCTCCTGGCTGCAGGCTGTTCGTTATTTCTGATACTTGACAACAAAGTCGTATTAAACGATACTTTAAGGGTCTGATGAAAATCACCTCCCAGGAAGAATATGGCCTTCGGTGCCTGCTCCAGCTGGCTCGCTCTGCGCAGGACCAGATCGTCCAGGTGAAGGAGATCGCTGGCAAGGAGGGCCTCTCCAGCGCCTATGTGGAGAAGCTGCTGCGCCTGCTCGCCAAATCCGGCCTGGTGCATAGCGTGCGGGGCGTCAAGGGCGGCTATGTGCTCAACCGGCCGCCGTCCTCGGTCACCCTCGGGGAAGTCATCCGGGCGCTGGGCACGGTGCAGACGACCAGCAAGATTTGCGGCCAGTTCACCGGCCAGGAGCTGACGTGCGTGCATTTTAGTGATTGCGGCATCCGCTCGGTCTGGTCGGGGTTGACGCAGTATATCCAGAACTTCATGGACCACACCACGCTGGATAGCCTGCTGGGCAAGGAGTTCGTGGTGTCCGAGCGGCTCACCAAGCGGTTCTTGCCCTGACATGCAGCCAACGCTTACGAGGAAGAGATGACAGAACAGTCGCGCATCCAGCAACCCAATCTGGTGGTGGAAGACTTGCACGTGTCGGTGGAGGGCAAGCCGATCCTCAAGGGCTTGGACCTCACGGTACAGGCCGGCCAGGTGCACGCCATCATGGGCCCCAACGGCTCGGGCAAGAGCACGCTTTCCTTTTGCCTGCTCGGACACCCCAAGTACACGATCACGCAGGGCCGTATCCGCTATAACGGCGAGGACATCACCCCGCTCTCCCCGGATGCGCGCGCGAAAAAGGGGCTGTTCTTGGCCTTCCAGTACCCCACGGCTATTCCCGGGGTAACGATCGCCAACTTCCTGCGAGCGGCCCTGCGCGGCGTGCGGGGCACCGAGGTGCCGGTGAAGGAGTTCCGCCTGACGGTGAAGACCCAGCTGAAGGCGCTGGGGATCCCGGATGCATTCATGAACCGCTACGTGAATGACGGCTTCTCGGGCGGAGAAAAGAAGCGGCTCGAGATCCTGCAGCTGGCGGTGCTGGCGCCCTCGATTGCAGTGCTGGATGAAACCGACTCCGGGCTGGACATCGATGCGCTGAAAGTGGTGGCCGAGGGCATCAACGCCCTGCGCAGCCCCCAGCGCGGGATCCTGCTCATCACCCACTATCAGCGGCTGCTTAATTTCATCAAACCGGATTTCGTGCACGTGATGGTCGATGGGCGCATTGTCCGCTCGGGTGGAGCGGAGCTGGCCCTCGAGCTTGAAGCCAAGGGCTATCAAGGGTTTCGGCCGGCGCTGGCCCCGACCGGGGCGTAAGGAGTCCCGCATGTCCGTGACAAAGCCGCAGATCAACATCAACGACGACTACGAGAAGCTCTACGGCTTCCATGTGGCGGAGCGCGCGGTCTTCAAGGCCCAGCCCGGGCTCGACGAGGCGCAGGTCAAGCAGATCTCAGGCATGAAAAGCGAGCCGGCCTGGATGCTCGCCCAGCGTCTGCGCGCCTACAAGCACTACCTCGCCAAGCCCATGCCGATCTGGGCCAACATGGACCTGCTGGGCCAGATCAAATTCGACAGCATCTTCTATTACCTGAAGCCGACGCAGAAATCCGCCGACACGTGGGCCGAAGTGCCCAGCGAGATCAAGGAGACGTTCGATCGGCTGGGCATACCCGAAGCCGAGCGCAAATTCCTCGCCGGGGTCAGCGCCCAGTTCGAAAGCGAGTCGGTCTACCATTCCATGAGCGAGACGCTGCAAAAGCAGGGGGTCATTTTCCTCGACATGGACACCGGCTTGAAAGAGCAGCCTGAGATCGTGAAGCGCTACTTCGGCACGGTGATCCCGGCGGCGGATAACAAGTTTGCCGCGCTGAATTCCGCGGTGTGGAGCGGCGGGTCGTTCATTTACGTGCCCAAGGGGGTCAAGGTGGCCCTGCCGCTGCAGGCCTATTTCCGGATCAACGCCAAGAACATGGGACAGTTTGAGCGCACCCTGATCATTGCCGATGAGGGCTCCGAGGTCACCTATATAGAAGGCTGTACCGCGCCGTCCTACTCCTCGGATTCGCTGCACTCGGCGGTGGTGGAGCTGATCGCCCTACCGCACGCGCGCATCCGCTACGTCACCATCCAGAACTGGTCGAAGAACGTGTACAACCTCGTGACCAAGCGCGCGGTGGCCTATGAGGGGGCGACGGTCGAGTGGCTCGACGGCAACCTGGGCTCCAAGCTTACGATGAAGTATCCCGGCGTGTACCTGATGGGTCGAGGCGCGCGCGGCGAGGTGCTCTCGGTGGCGTTTGCCAACGACGGCCAGCACCAAGATGCCGGGGCGAAGATGGTGCACGTGGCCCCGGATACGTCTTCCGTGATCACGTCGAAGTCGATTTCCAAGGGCACCGGCCGCACCACCTACCGGGGGCTGATCAAGGTGCATGCCGGGGCCACGAACTCGAAGTCGACGGTGCGCTGCGACGCGCTGCTCTTAAACCGCGAGTCGCGCTCCGACACATACCCGACGATGGAAATCGATGAGCAGCGGGTGCAGATCGGCCATGAGGCCACAGTCTCCAAGATCGGCGATGAGCAGCTCTTTTACGCGATGACGCGGGGGCTCAGCGAGCAGGAAGCCATGAGCATGATCGTGAATGGCTTCATCGAGCCCTTCGTGAAGCAGCTGCCCCTGGAGTACGCCGTCGAGCTCAACCGCCTGGTGCAGCTGGAGATGGAAGGCTCCGTTGGGTAAGAGGCGCCGATGCCGCAGCCGTTTAGCGCAACGACAATCGACCAATGGGCCCAGCACCTGCAAGAGCCCGCCTGGCTGACCACGCTGCGTCGGGAGCAGTGGGCGAAGCACCAAGCCCTCGCCTGGCCGCATCCGAGCGATGACATCTGGCGCCGCACTGACGCGACG
>JAGVGS010000116.1 GCA_020057015.1 Candidatus Omnitrophota bacterium
GCTGCTCGCAGCCGGGGCTCCGGGCAAGCGCTTCGCGCTGCCCGCGGCGCGCATCATGATCCACCAGCCCTGGGGCGGCGTGCAGGGGGCGGCGTCGGACATCTCGATCCAGGCCAAGGAAATTCTCCGGCTGCGCGAAATGCTCAATGAGATTTTGGTCAAGCACACCGGCCAGCCGCTCGCGCGCATCGAGAAGGACACGGATCGCGACTACTTCATGTCTGCCGAGGAGGCGAAGACCTACAAGATCGTCGACGAGGTCATCTACGGGAAACCCAAGAAGAAATAAGTGCCAGGCACTTGAAGTGTCTGACACTTCAAATGGAGCGCATGCATGAGTGACGATATTCTCTTGACGCCGGGCCCGACCCCGCTGCCGCCGCAGGTGCGCGAAGCGATGGGGCGGCAAATCATCCACCACCGGACGAGTGCCTATCGCGCGTGTTTTAAGCGCGCGCTGCAGGGCATGCAGCAGGCGATGCAGACCAACAACGCGGTGGTCTGCTTCACCAGTTCAGGCACCGGGGCGATGGAGGCGGCCGTCGTGAACTTGCTCTCTCCCGGCGATACGGCCATCGTGGTGTTGGGCGGGAAATTCGCCGAGCGCTGGCAGTCACTCTGCCAGGCCTACGGCATGACGACCGTGACCGTCCCGGTGGCCTACGGCGACGCGGTCGACCCGCAGCAGATCGCCTTGGCCCTGCAGGCGCATCCGCAGGCCAAGGCGGTGCTCACGACGCTGTCCGAGACCTCCACCGGCGTGGTCTATGACATCGAGGCCATCGCGGCGATCACGCGCAAGACGAATACCGTCCTCGTGGTGGATGCCATCAGCGGCCTGTTGGCCGATGCCTGCGAGACCGACAAGTGGGGGGTGGACGTGGTCGTCACCGGCTCGCAGAAGGGCCTCATGCTGCCGCCGGGCCTGGCGTTTATGAGCGTCAGTGAGCGCGCCTGGGCGCTGGTGGAGCAATCCAAGACGCCGCGGTTCTATACCGACCTGCGCTTGTACAAGAAGTCGCTGGCCGATGATGACACGCCGTTCACCTCGGCGGTGCCCATTGTGGTTGCCCTCGATGAGGCGCTGAAACTCGTGCAGCAGCGGGGTGTCGTCGGCATGATCGAGCGCTGTGCGCTCATGGCGAAGGCCACGCGCGCCGCAGCACAGGCCCTGGGCCTCGAGCTCTTCTCCAAACGGCCCTCCAACGGGGTGACGGCGATCAAGGTGCCGGCCGGGGTCGACGGCAAGCAGCTCGTGAAGAGCATGTATGACAAATCGCACGTGATGGTCGCCGGCGGCCAAGGCGAGATGGCGGGCAAGATTTTCCGCTTCGCGCACATGGGCTACATCAGCCCCGAAGACGTGCTCGCCGGCCTACGGGCCCTCGAGAGCGCCCTCACGGAGCTGGGCTACAAATTCACCGCCGGGGCGTCGGTGAAGGCGGCGCAAGCGGTGTTCGGCCAGGCCCTCGTGGGCGCAGCGCGGTAAGGCGGAGAATCTCATGGCGCACACCTATAAAGTCCTCATCGCCGACCAGCTTTCCGAAGATGGGATCAAGCTCCTCAAGGCCGAGCCGCAGCTCTCCGTGGATGTTCGCACAGGGCTCAGCCCCCAGCAACTCGCGGAAATCATCGAGCCTTATGACGGCCTCGTGGTGCGTAGTGCCACCAAGGTGACTGCCGAGGTGATCGCCAGGGCCAAGCACCTCAAGGTGATCGGGCGCGCCGGCGTGGGGTTGGATAACGTCGATGCCGAGGCGGCCACCAAGCGCGGCATCATCGTGATGAACGTGCCGGCGGGCAATACCATGTCGACGGCGGAGCACACCCTCAGCATGATCATGGCCGTGGCCCGCCGCATTCCGCAGGCCGATGCCCATGCGCGCGCCGGCAAGTGGGAGCGCAGCAAGTTTGTGGGGGTCGAGCTCTTCGGCAAGACGCTCGGCATCGTGGGCCTTGGCAAGATCGGGGCGGAAGTGGCCAAGCGGGCGCAGGCCTTCGGCATGCGCCTTCTGGCGCACGATCCGTTTCTCTCCAGCGAGCGCGCGCAGCAGCTGGGCATCGAGACCACGACGCTGCAGCGCATTTACGCCGAGGCGGACTTCATCACCGTGCATACGCCGCTGACCGCCGAGACCAAGCACATGATCGGGGCCAAGGAGATGGCGCAAATGAAGCCCACCGTGCGGCTCATCAACTGCGCGCGCGGGGGCATCATCGATGAGCAAGCGCTGGCCGCCGCGGTCAGCGAGGGCCGGATCGCGGGCGCGGCCGTGGATGTGTTCGAAGAAGAGCCGCCGAAGGACCACCCGTTTCTCAAGCTCGACAAGATCGTGGTGACCCCGCACCTGGGGGCCTCCACGGCGGAAGCGCAGCTGAACGTGGCCATTGAGATCGCCCAGCAGGTGGCGGATGCGCTGTTGGGCCGCGGGATCCGCAACGCGTCGAATATGCCCTCGATCGATGGCGCCACCTACAAGGTGCTGCAGCCGTATATCGCGCTGGGGGAAAAGCTCGGCGCCATCGCGGCCCAGCTTTCCGGCGGCCAGGTGGCCGAGGTGCGCGTCACGTACGTGGGCGAGGTGACGGCGCATGACACCTCGGCGGTGACGCTGGCGATCCTCAAGGGCATCCTCGCGCCCAGCCTTGGGGAAGGCGTGAACTACGTCAATGCCTCGCTGATTGCCGCCGAGCGCGGGATTAAGGTCGTCGAGGCCAAGGCCAACCGGCTGGAGGAATTCGCCAATCTGCTGTCGGTGGAAGTGCGCTGCAACGGCACGGCGCTGACCGTGCAAGGGACGCTTTCCTCTCGCCGCGAGCCGCGGATCGTGAAGATCGACGAGTATTTCGTGGAAGCCGCCCCGCAGGGCTACATGCTCATTATCAAGAACGAGGATAAGCCCGGCCTCATCGGCCAGCTGGGCACGCTGTTGGGGCAAGCGAACATCAATATTGCCGGCATGACCAACGGCCGCGAGCAGCCCGGCGGGATGGCGATTACGATCGTCAATATCGACAGCGCGGTGCCCCCGAGTGTCCTGGAGCAGGTGAAACAGCTACGCCACGTGATGGATGCCAAGCTCATCACCCTCTAGTAGCGTGAACGGCTTCATCGGCCTCTCGCCGCGTCGCCGGGTCCAGCCTTGGGCCCGGGCGCACCGGCGCGGCAACAACATCGTCATCGTGGGCGCCCAATGGGGCGACGAGGGCAAAGGCAAGATCATCGACGTGCTCAGCGCCGGCGCGGACATCCTCGTGCGCTACCAGGGTGGGCACAACGCCGGCCACACTGTGATAGCCGACGGGGCCGAGTTTATCTTCCACATCATCCCCTCGGGGCTGCTGCACCGCGGCAAGGTGGGCCTGATCGGCAACGGGGTGGTCATCGACCCCAAGGCGTTGCTGGAGGAGCTCGGCCGCCTGAAGGCGCGCGGCATCGAGGTGAAGCGCGCTGTCAAGATCAGCGACCAGGCGCACGTGATCTTTCCGTACCATCAGCAGCTCGATGCGTTGGAGGAAGCCACCCGCGAGGGCCGCATCGGCACGACCGGGCGCGGCATCGGGCCCTGCTATGTGGATAAAGCCGCCCGCTCCGGGATCCGCATTGCGGATTTGTGTAACCCCCAGGCTTTTGCCGAGCGCCTGCGCACGGTGGTCGAGGAAAAGAACCGGCTGCTCAAGGCCCTCTACCAGGCGCCGCCCATTAACTACGATGCGCTGCGCCGCCAGTACACCGCCTATGGGCGGCAGCTCGCCCCCTACGTGGTCAACAGCGTCCAGTTCTTGCAGGAAGCCATGGCGCAGGGCAAGCGCCTGCTCTTTGAAGGGGCCCAAGGAACGCTCTTGGATATCGACCACGGCACGTATCCCTATGTCACCTCTTCCAACTCGACGGCCGGGGGTGCGTGCGTCGGCTCCGGGGCCCCGCCAACGGCCATCGACCATGTGATCGGGGTGGTCAAAGCGTACACGACGCGTGTCGGCGAGGGGCCGTTGCCCACCGAGTTTCCCGACGACCTGATGCACCGCATCCGCACCAAGGGCAAGGAATTTGGGGCCACGACCGGACGCCCGCGCCGCTGCGGCTGGTTTGACGCCGTGGTGGGCCGCCACGCGGTCTGGGTCAACGGCTGCGATGCCGTGGCGGTCACCAAGCTCGATGTGCTCGATGACATGCTCGAAATCCAAATCTGCATCGCCTATCGGGACGGCCGGCGCTTGTTGAAGAGCGTGCCGTCGGATACCACGGTGCTCGCGCGCTGCCGGCCGGTGTATGAAACGCTGCCCGGCTGGCGCCAGGATACCGGCCGCGCTGGGAAGGTAGCGGATTTGCCGGCCGCCGCGCGGCGCTACCTGCAACGGATCGAGGCGCTGCTGGGGGTGCCGGTCTGCCTGATTTCTACCGGCTCTACCCGCGAGCAGGCGTTTAAAGTCGGCCGCTGGTGAGCTGTTCTTGACGGTGCAAAAGGCCTGTGTTAGGGTAAACCTTTACCAATGAAGGAGGTCGCGTCGATGCGTCTTGCCGTACGTGTGGGGGTCGGCTGCCTGGCCCTGCTCCAGGCCGCCGGGTGTGCCATCAATTTTGCCAAGCGCTCCCCCTGGGACATCCAGAAGCTTGCCGAGCTGAGCGACCAGCTCGAACAATTCAAGTCGCTCGCCGAGCTCAAGGGCGGCGAGGCCGATGAGCTGCGCCGCGCCAAGGGCCTCATGGAGGCCGGGGTCGGCGAGGACGCGAAGATCGGCTATGACGAGCGCGGGCTGGTCACGCGCCTGCTGGATCAAGTGTTGTTTGACTCCGGCAAAGCGGAGCTGCGCCGCAGCGCGTACCCGGTGCTCGACAAGGTCGCCAACGTCCTGAAGGAATTCCCCAACCAGCCCATCGGCGTGGAAGGGCACAGCGACAACCAACCGATCAAGCATTCCGGCTGGGCCAGCAACAAGGCGCTGTCGATCGCACGCGCCCAAGCCGTCGCCGATTACCTCTCCGAGCGGCAGAGCATTCGCCGCGACCAGATCACGACCGTGGGCCATGGTGAGGAGCAGCCCATCGCGGACAATGACTCCAAGGCCGGCCGGCAGCAGAACCGCCGGGTAGAGATCGTGATGCTGCCGCAGGCCTCCAAGGGCTCGTACCGCGCCGATGCGGACGCGGTCAATCGCGGTGGGACGTATGTCAAGTAATGCGCTGAAGGAGGACTCAGGCTGATGCGTCGAGGAGTGGTGATTGCTCTGGGGATGCTCTCCGTCGTGGTGGTGGTGCTGGCGGTGGCGCTGGCCACCGTGGGGACGAAGCTGGATGAGCAGCGGCTGGAAAGCGCTGACCTGCAATTTGAACTTGATGATGTGCAATCGCAAGTCGACAACTTGATGCAGGAGCGCGAAGAGCTGCGCCAACAGTTGAGCGCCCGCGAGCAGGCGGCTGAGCGCGCACGCGCGCAGGGGGAGCAGGCTGCGGTCGAGATCGCCCCGGCCCCCACGGCTGAAGAGGCTGCCGTAGCCCCGGCAGCGACCACGCCATAGGCAACCATTCGAGGGCGGGCTTACGGCCCGCGATGAGTGCAGTGCAGTGGGGGATGGCGGGCACCACCTGACATCCCCCTCGCTGTTAGCCCAAATGAGCATCGAGGACACGCACAAACCGCCGCAGCATGTGGCGATCA
>JAGVGS010000139.1 GCA_020057015.1 Candidatus Omnitrophota bacterium
CGGGGTATGATCTTTCGCCACTTGGCTGCGATGTCGAAAAGCGTGGCGGTGATCGGCAGCAGCCTCGCGTATGCCCTGGTGCACCTGAAGGCCTGGCCTGTGGACGGAGCGGCGGCCTGGATGGAGTTGGCCGGCCTCACGCTGCTCGGGATCGTGCTGGCCTTCAGCTGCCTGGCCACGAAACAGCTCTATTTAGCGATTGGGCTGCATGCCGCCTTGGCCTACGGCGCGCGGGTCAATAAGCTCCTCATGGCCATGCCGGAGCCTTCACTGGCATGGCTTGCAGGGACCAGCCGGCTGGTGAACGGGGTGCTGGCATGGATCGGCTTGGGGGTCTTGGGAGGCCTTATCGTGTGGCAGGCTCGAGTGACGGAGCGACAGGGGAGGCAGGCATGAAGCGTTGGCAAATCGGTGTCGCGATGGCCGTACTGCTGGTGGGTGCCGGCGTGGGATTTGCCGAGGAACCGGGCCAGAGCATCATGGAAGGGCCCATCAAAAAACTCAGCCGCGGGGTGGCGAATATCCTCACAGGACCAGGGGAGATGTTTCGCCTGACGAGCATGGTCGGTCGGCGCGACGGGTACATTGCGGCCTCGACAGTGGGCATCGCCCAGGGGCTCTGGCGCACCCTCTTACGGGAAGTGGCGGGCGTCTACGAAGTGCTGACGTTCTGGGGGCCGATTCCTGAGGATTACCAACCGCTGATTATGCCGGAGTTCGTCTACGCGCACGGGGACTGGGTGCAGGACGGCAATTAGCGGAACAGTTCTTCTTGCTGCTCCTTCGGCAGGGTGCGTTTGAGCGTGTTGACGACGCGGGTCAACTCCAAGTCCAGCGTGCTGATGAAGGAGAGCAGCCGCTGGGTGAGCCAGAAGACCCCGCAGAGGGCGATGCCCAGCACGCACGTGGCCATTTGGATCTCGCCTGAAGGGGCCAGGATCAGCACAAGAAACACGGCAACTGCCATCAGCAGCAGCCACATCTTCATCCGGTCAATGGTCTGCAGGAACCGCCGATCGTGATGACTTAACGGCATAGCGTGCGCCTCCTTTGGTTGGACCGTGGTGGTAGTAGTATACAACATGCCAAGCGCTTCAGGCTACACGGCACTCCTTGATGGGTATAACATCCTGTTGCGGCACGCGGCATGGGCGAAGCTGCCCTTAGCCGAGGGCCGGCAACGCCTGGTGGACTGGCTGGCGCAGTGCCGCTGGCCGGTGCCGGTGGTGCGCGTGCGGGTCATCTTCGATACGCGCGAGCCGCATGCCGACAGCGAACAAGCTATCGGCGCCATCCGCGTGCAGTATGCCTCGCCTTCGGCCGATGCGGCCATTCAGGCGGCGATTCGTGCCTCGGCCCATCCTCAGCGCCTGATTATCGTCACCGATGATCAAGAAATCCTCGCCACGGCCCGGGCGCATGGGGCGCGCTGTCTGCCCCCCGCAGCACTCAGAGCCGCACAAATCGCCGCCCGCCCGTCGCGCCAAGGCAGCGAAGAACCCAAAGCCGGGCTCTCGGCTGCGCGCGCTCGGGCGATCACCGAAGAGCTGGCCCGGCGGTGGCTTAAGCCGCCCGCCCGCTAGCCGCCTGAGGGCCGTGTGCTTTGATTTAGACGGCGTGCTGATCGACACGATGCCGCGGCATGCCCAGGCGTGGCAGCAGACCCTGCGCCGCTGGGGGCTGCGCGTCAGCCGCCGCGAGATTTATGCCTGGGAAGGGGAGTCCGGGATCGTGACAGCTCGGACCCTGCTGAGCCGGCGAGGCCGCCCCCCGACGCCCACGGACATCCAGCGCTTGCTTGAGGAGAAGCAGCGGCGATTCACCCGGTTGGCGCGCCGCGTGCGCCTGAATCGCGCGCTCGTGCGGCTGGTGGTGCGACTGCGGCAGCGGGGCGTCCCATTGAGCCTCGTGACCGGCACCTCGTGGGCCGAAGTGCAGCGCGTCATCCCGCCACAGATCCGCTCGGCATTTCGCGTCATCATCACCGGCGATCAGGTGCGCCACGGCAAACCCCACCCCGAGCCGTACCGCACCGCGATGCGGCGCCTGCGCGTGCCTGCGCGAGAAACCCTGGTGGTGGAGAACGCGCCCTATGGCATCCGCTCAGGCCAAGCCTCAGGTGCGGGCTGGGTCGTGGCCATCGCCAGCTCGCTGCCCCAGCGCTATTTGCAGGAAGCCGATGAGGTGGTGACGACGGTGGCTCAGCTCTGCGGGGTCATCGAGTGCCGGCTCGGGGTGCGTTGACATCACCGGCAAAGCTTGCCACAATACGCCCACAAGGAGGAGAGACATGCGCAGATCATCGTACGTGGCGGTGCTTGCAGGCCTGATGGTGTTGGCAGGGGGCGCTCCGGCCTGGGCCCAGGATCCCCTCCATAAAATGGGCCGCGGCGTAGTCAACGTGCTCACCGGCCTGCTGGAGCTGCCCAAACAGCTGCATCTGGGCGCGCAGGAGCCGAATCCGCTGCAGGGGCTAGGGCAGGGGCTCATCCGGGGCACGGGGCTGGC
>JAGVGS010000080.1 GCA_020057015.1 Candidatus Omnitrophota bacterium
CCTGAGCTGCCGGGCGCGCCGATGGCCACACGGCTGATCCAGGCGGGTGTGTTACGGCGCATCGGTCCGCAGAGTGTGGAGTTAACAGCTACAGGGCGGGCGCTTGTTTCATCTGGTGGGGCGCATCGGCTGGAGCAAGATTCACACAAAGCATTTACCCGCTTCGTAGAACTAGTAGAGCCCCCGCTTCTCGTAGTATTCGGGCTAGAGCCCGGCGGTATCAATATCCGCAGGATTCGCGGGCCGGAAGGGGTGGAGCAGTTTGTAGGCGGCGTGTTGAAGCTTAAAGGGCCATCCCCAGCCCAACCCGTACAAGCCGTAGCTCAAGCGTCATGGATTGTGCTGCCGGAGCGCCGGCAGGTTCGGATCACCTATACGAATGGGGCCTCTGAAACACTAGAGGTTCCATTTGACGTCTACCGTGGCCAACCTATTGTGACGGATCCCCACGGCGACGCTATCGCCATTGTCTTTCAGGAGCAAGCAGCCGGTCCCTGGCAAGTGGCGGTTAGGCGCGCCGGCGGCCTCTTCTATCCACTCTTCGCTCAACAGCCTGCGGAGGTCAGCCGTATTCTCGAGGCCGCATTTGTCTCACCGCGCTCATTGAGGGTTGTGTTTGTGAGTAGTACTGGACAGCGCAGCGAAAGGATTTACGCGGTCAAAGTCTTGCGGCCCATAAGCCAGTTAAGCGCACTGCCGTTGGCTGAACAGCTGGCGGAAGCGGCGCGCTCCAGTGGGAAGCTATTGACCGCGCAGATGGGCGAGGCGGCGCCGGCCCAGTCTCAACCGACGCTGACGTTAACGCTTCACGGTCGTGTTGATCGGCCGCGACTGCTCGCGTTCGTCATCGCGCTGGATCAAGTCCTCAATATCATGGAGCGCTTCCTGATAACGACGGATCGTGACGAACTGGCGGTCCAGTTCCTCTCCGATGCCGGAGCGTTTACCACGGCGGATGAGATGCCCGGTGCCATGCAAGAGTTGGAACGGGCGAGTCAGCTCCTTCAGCAGCGCGAACCCGAAGAAGATGACCAGAACCAGCGGGCGGCGATAAAGCGGCAGCTGGCCGTTGATACGGTGCTGGGGTGGGTGCGGGGCCGGTTGCTTGCTCCCGATGACTGGGAAACTCAGCAACGGGCCGTGACCCTGCTCAAACAGGGACGCGCGCACTCCGAAGTGCTTGGTCTCATCGCCCGCCCCGCGCCGTCGGCGCCCATTCCGCCCGAGGAAGCTTCTCGATTGGGAATATCAAGGCCTGTGTCCCCAGATTCGAATGGACCACCTCCAGCGCAGTCCCGCCAGCCGAGTGGTCGGTTTGACAAAAAGTCCGGTGGCGACTGGAAAGCGGTGCTCGAAACGATTCTGGTAGGTCCTGTTTTGTTGGAACTCGCCACAAAAGGGGAGCTGACGATTGCCAAGTACCGGGAAGTAGATAGTCGCGTTAGTGAATCCACGAATCGAAGAGACTTTGCCAGTCTCGTAGACCAAGGCTACTTGACGGTCGATACGTCCACCAAATCGTATACGTATCGTTTGACTAAAAACGCTAAGGAGTTTCTCGGACAAGCACAACCTGTCGCGGAGTTGACGCTAACAAGTGACATCATGCAACTTGAGCGGGAATTAAGCGAGCGCAAATCGCATGAGTATGGGTTCAACACATATCTATTTCTTAGCACGAATCGGAGACGGCTTGTAGGTTGGCACTCACCAGAAACAGCGAAGGTGACCCTATCTTCTATACGCTACCGGAGGTATCTCAGGCAGCTGCTAAAGCCGCTCACGATTCGCGACTTGCGACGACTCCAACAGCAGTTCGAAGCACTGGATGTGCCAGCACAACGGTCGTTCCTTGGATTCATGGTAGGCGATATCGTGCGTGATCTTAACCAGCAAGAAGCCGAGGAGGCGCACCAGGAGGTGCTAGCCGTGGACCCGCGTAGACCTCGCGTTATCGCGGTGACCGTCGCACCCACAATGGACCACTACGTGCATTTAACGTATGACCCCAAGCACGGCCTCCATATTGACTCTTTGAGCCTGATGATCGGTGGGAAAGCCGTCAACGCCCTACGAATGCTACGGCAATGGGGTCAGCCGGTTCATCTCTCGGTGGTCAGAAGAGGGGTCCGGTGGATGTATTTGCGGATGACCGCAGAGTTGTTTGCTTCGATGGGATTTGGTGAGGATGACGTGCGACTGTTCGGACGGTCAGAGGCCAGGGACGAGATGGCAAGCGTCTACAAGCAGCGTGTTGCAGTGCTGCTAAGTGATGACCATGGGTTAGACCTTCGGATTGGAACGCCCGAGGCACCCGCAGAAGGGCAGACGCTGAGGGATATAACTGCTGCAGTGAAAGAGGCGTTCTCTGAGGCACAACCAGGCAGCTGGATTCATGTCGGTGAATCACTGCCTGAGCGCGTGCCCGCAACGTACTTCAGTGGACTCATCCGTCGAGCCAGAGCAAAGAGGATGAGGCTCGCCGTTGATTTTACTCTACGCCAGACCGCTGATCAGCTGCACGCTGTGCTGGCAGCACTCAACCGAGAAGACCTCATCAAACCAAACCTGGAGGAGTTTGCAAAGCTACAACTCGTTTCTCAAGGAATAGAAAATGGGGGAGAGGTAGAACTGAACCGTCGTGCCCTCGAACGGGCACAGCAATACCGCGGGCACCCCGAGCGTATTGCCCACGAGGCTCAGGCGCTCCGTGAGCGCTGGGGTCTTGGCACGATTGTTGTATCGGACGGTTCAAATGGCGCCGTGTGGGTGGATCAAGACGGGGCGATGGTGGCAGAATCACAGCTGATAGGCGCAAGTCGGGCTGGGGTGGGGGATGCCACGATTGCCGGCTTCATCTACGCGGCATCCGCGGCATCCGACCCAATGAAGGCAAGAGGGGACATCTTCAAATTTGGGATACAGGCTGGTGTAGCGACCTCACGCAAGGCTCCTGGCTTCTTCCCAAGCCTTCAGGAGGTCCAAGATGCAGCCTTGGCAATCACAATCCGAAACGTAGACCTCCGCGGCCCGACGACTTCACCGATCGCGCCGCCGGCGCCATCGGACACTCCCAAAAAGGGCACGCTGCTGCAGGGGTTCCAGCATCTGGTGAGCATGGAGCGGGACGCGTCAAACGCCACAGTGACCGTTGAGCTATTCTCTAAGGCGCGGCAGATGTCACCGGCGACCGCCCAGCGGGAACTGAACGGCTTGTGGCAGCTCAAGCTCCTTGAGCGGACGAAGGTCGGCCATGCCTACCAGTACCAACTGGCGGGATGGCTGCGCGGGGCTATCGCTCGCGCCCCGCCCGAGCTCGTCGAACATCGCCTAGATGCCACGAAGACAGCCTTCCTTCCTGACTTATCGGCCCTCAACATTTGGCGCCTCACACCAGCCTCGCGTCCCGCCGCCGAGCAAGCCGTACGAGCACTGCGCGCCGCTATTCACGTTGACACAGCATTGCCGATCGCGCGCGCATCCGGTCCATCCCCCATGGGGCTATTTGCCAAGCAACTGGCACACGTGCTGACGACCAGCCTCAAAGGAGAATTTGAACTCAGGCAGTTCGTGCAGAGTCAGATTGATCAGGGGCTGCGAGCGCTGGGCCCGAATTACACGGCGGAGGACTATGGCGGGCTGTTGCGGCGGATCAAGGAGCAGAACCTCCGGTTCATTTGGACATCTCAACGGCTCGACGTGGAGACGCAAAGCCGCTATGCCACGATGGTGGTCGATTTGTTCCTCAAGGACATTGCGCGTGAGAAGACGCGCCGCTATGACGAGCCGATGCCTCTGGCGCTTGTCGCCACCAGTAGCTATGGCCGGCGGCAGCTCTCGCCCGCGTCCACGCCGCGGGGATGGATCCTAGTGCCGTCCGGCGTGGGTGATCCAAGCCAGGGGAGCGATGAGCGCACGCACCAAGCGCTGCAGTTCGTCCAGCAGCAGCTTAAGACGGTGTTAGGTGCTGCCTGGGAGATGCGCCCGGTGGATGCTCCGCTCGTGCAGCAGATGCTGCCGCCACTGGCCTGGTCGTTAGATGCGCGCTATGTGGCAGGCAGCGAGAGCTTGTACGGGGACTTTATCGGACGCCGCAATGCGCAAATCCGGGCGGAACGTACACCGATGATCCTGGCCCAGCTGACATTTTGGACGCAGCGGCGTGTGGCCTTCGCCCGAGCCCATCTCGCGAATAATCTGCTGGCCGGCATCCATGTGCCTGAGCCGGACATCCGCGGCGGCCTGGAGTTCGAGGGGGCCGGGTCCATCAGCGACTGGCAGTATGCAGTCCGAGTGGCCAAAGTGTTCCAAGACGGTGCCGGGGATCTCGCGACCCTGGTAGGCCAGGGGCCGCTCTCGCCTGAAGATTTCGACCAGTTAACGCGCGCGGTGACATTCCTGCGGCGCACGCGCCATGCGCTGGAAACGGTACAGCAGGCACACAAGATGCCCTTTGCCACCGTACTGGCCTTCGACCTCCAGGCCGAAGTAGGCCGCCGATTAGGGTATCACAGCCAAAGCGATGAGACCGTCAGAGCGCGCTTCATGCATGATTACTACGCGCACGCGGAAACGGTGTACCGCATCTCCAAGAAGTTCATGCGCAAGATCGGCCAGGCCGTGAATTCTGCTATCGAACCAGTCGATGCGACCGAGTATCCGGATCTGCCGCGCGGCTACGCGGTGCAACTGCGTACCGGCACGTTTTCCAGCTCGGTGAGAGGTTTTGTGCACGGCCAGCGCCGGGAGCTGTTGGCCACACCCGAGGTCGACTTCGAGAACCAGCCCGAACGCATCCTGGAGCCGTTCTTATTCGCCGCGGCGCAGGGCCTGCGTATCGACGAAGCAACGCTGGACCGCATTGAAGAGGCGCGGGATCGGGTGGCAAGCATCCTACTTACAGCCCCCCAGGGCCCGCAGGCGCAGCGCATCTACGCCGATCTGCTCACGCTCTTGACGCAAGAAGCACCCTCCGGCTGGGTGTTCTGGCGATTGCGCGAGATGGGCTACCTGCCGATTCTGCTGCCAGAATATGCGCCGATTATGCACGAGCCGCGAATGGATCCCAGCTATCGGTTCACCTCTGATATCCATACCGGCAACCTGTTCAACATCTTCGACAGCCTGATGTTTCCCGCACCGCAGGGGCATGCCGCGATGTCTGCGGATGAATCCCAGTTGCGGGAAGCGCGGGCCATCGCTGGCCCCTTCCTCCATCTGATCCGCCAGCAAGACGTCTCTGGGGTGATTCGATTCGTGATCGGGCTCCACGAAGTCGGCGCAGCCAAACGGCGCACGCGTCGGCTCGCCTCACGGGAGGCGCTGGCCGCCGCGCGGTCCATCTTCGGGCGTCTGGGCGTGCCGGTGGAAGGCAACCCGTTCGCCGAGCGGATCCTCTGGCTCTTGGAGCACCACACTGACCTGGTGCGCTTGGCGCGCGCCCGGGATCTTTACAAGCCTGGGGTGATGAGCGCATACCTTGCCTCGCTGCGCAAAGATCTTGCTCCAGAGGAAGCCCATCTGCGGTTCGCCCTGCTCACGGTCCTGACGCTGGTGGATCAGTGGGATCTGCGGTCATTCCCCGGTTCTTGGGCGCGCGAGTTTGCGCCGCTCTTCGCGTTGTTGGTCGATGATTTTGGGGCTCCGACGATGATCCCCCGCGTGATCGCCGATGCGGTGGAGCGTCTCGGCGACCCGTTCGAGGTTGCAGCCGAAGCCGGCGGCCGCTTGAAAGATTTCCTCGCCTCCGATCAGCCGGCGCTCGTCGAGGTCGAACAGATCGATGGCGGCGGGCCCCTGTTCAAGGTCATGGTCGCAGTGCGAACCGATCACCAGGGACTGCTCGCCGACATGACCACCCCGCTGGCCGCGCTTGAGCTGCACGTTGACCGGGCGCGCATTGCCACGATCCCTCGGGAGAACTACGTATTGGATTACTTCTACGTTTCTGATGCCTCGGGGGTTACCCGATCAGCCGCTGAGTTGCGCCAGATTATCGAGGAGCGCCTTAACGCCATGTTGCGCGATCCCTCGGCGGACCGGCTCGAAGTGCAGCGCCAGGAGTTATTGCGCAGCGCCAATGCCGAGACGCGGCAGGGCCGTTTCCCTCTCGCGAAGAGCGCGATGCGAGTGGAGACCAAAGTGACATTCGGGGTGTCACCG
>JAGVGS010000144.1 GCA_020057015.1 Candidatus Omnitrophota bacterium
CGTCGAGCGCCTCCAGCGTGGCGGCATCCAGGCGATCAGCCTGGTCGACGACGATCAGCCGCACCGGACTGACGGCTGGCTGCTGCCGGCAGAGGGCCAAGAGGGCTTTGGCGCTCACCTGAGCCGCATCCAGCTGGTGGCGATCAAGCGGTTGGACCTGGAGTGCTCGCTCGAGCTCCTGCAGGCGCTGCAATTTCCGGGCGCGGTCCGCGCCGCGGAAGACAAGTAGGGAGGGTGTCGTGCTGGCTGGTGGCATGCAATCCTGCCGGCAAGGCCGGCGGTCTTACCAGTTCTCGACGCTGCGCTCGACAATGCGTCGGGCCAAATCGGTGATCGCCCGATCAAGGGCGCTGGCTTCCGATTCAACCACTTGCGAGCCTGAGGCGATGGCGAAATAGGTGGTGTCGCCCGTAAAGCCTTCCTCTTCCCACATCACGGTGCCAGCCTTCTGATCGACGAAGCGCAGGTTCACTACGATATTCAACCGCCACTCCTCCACCTGCTGGTTCGCGTCATAGCGCAGCGCGTCGCGCCGGAAGCCCACCAGCTCGCCTTCCAGCCGCGCATCCGCCCGCTCCGGGGTGCTCGGCCGCAGCAGCCCAGTGAATTGGTAGCGGGTGATCACGGCGTTGGTCAGGTCGACTTCCATCCGGTGGCGATAGATGGGAAAGCGCTCGTGGCCGGTGGACAGGGCGGTCACATCGATCTTGTTGACGAAGGGCTTCACGTAGACCGTGCGCAGGTGGGTGGGCAGCCCGGGTCGCGTGGTGTACCCGCACCCAGCGCTCAGGCTGAGCCCCAGCAGAAGGCTCGTCACCACCGCGCGCAGACGATCCACCATCCGAAGGCTACAGGCGCTGCGCGATGACTTGCAGGCGCGCCGCCGCCTGGGCCGCCCAGGCTGTTTCGCTGAAGCGGTCAATAATGCCTTGGTAATAGGTCGCCGCTGAATCATAGCGCTTGCGGCGCTCGTAGAATTGGCCGACCAGGAACTCGTGCTCTGCGCGGCGGGCCTTCAATTCTTCCAGCCGCTGTGCGGCTTCCTCCACCAAATCGCTCTCGGTGTACTCTTTGACGAAGGTGGTCAACCCCCGAATGGCGGTGTCGGTGGGGGCCTGGTCATACCCAGGCCGGAACGTCCCCTTGAGGCTGGCCTGGGCGATCTGGAACCGCGCATCGTCGACGAGCGGCGAGTTCGGGTAGCGGCTAATCACCTGCTCGAAGGCACCCACGGCTTCTTCATAGTCGCCGAGGCTTAAGTGTGCGAGGCCCAGCTTGTACTGGGCCAGCTGGCCGTACTCGCTGAAGGGGCCATCCTCCACCATGGCCTGAAAAATCTCGATGGCCTTGTCGCGCGCCGGCAGCAAAGCGGCGAGGCCGAGAACCATGCGCTTCTTGCCGGCGAGAAAGTGGTTGCCCAGCTGATATTCGCGCTCAAGGATCTCATCGAAGCGCTTGGTGGACGGATAGATCTGGATGGTCTTGCGGTAGTCTTTGAAGGCCCGATAATAATCGCCGCCTTCCTCGCCGCAGCGGCCCAGATAATATTGCGCCTCGCCGGCCTCGCGGGAATCCTTGTATGCCTTGATCAGCTTCTTGAATTCCTTCGCCGCGCGGTCATACTCCTGGCGGTCGAAGAAGCCCACGGCAAAGAGCAGCTGCTCTTCCGGGGTGTCCTTCACTGCCCCGGTGCCGCTGATCCAGCCGGTCTGCGGCGACCACATCCAGCCGGCGTGCGCGGGCAGGGCCGGAGCGCTCAGGGTAGCCAGCGTCGCCAAGAGGAATACCAGGGGAAGGCGTTTCATGGGTGCCACCACCATAGCAAATCACCCACGGAAAGTCAAAGCCGAGACGAGACGCAGACGGATTGAATCGAGAGTTTATTCGGGGCTTGCTTCAATTTCAACAGAGGAAGATTCCTTGGCTTGCAGTTCCCGTTCTTCCAAGCGCTTCAGCAGCTGCTCCCGCGCGACCGGATCGGGGACCTGGCTGATCTTTGCAACCAGCTCATCGCGCGCGCGGAGATCGTTGACGGTCGCCTGCGGCCCAAGAGTGAGCCCCTCCACATAAGGCAAAAGACCAAACACCGTGAGCTCCCCTGCGGCGCTGCTACCGGCCTGGGCCGCCTGATCACGTTGCAGGAGCATTTGCAGGCGCTGCTCAAAGAGTTGCTGCAAGCGATCCCGCTCCGCAGGGTCTTCGATGCGTTGCAGCGCCGGCACCAGACTGCCGAGCTGCGAGGGGTAGTCCGTTTCGCCAAGTTGCCGGATGGCCTCCTCGAGCGCTGCCGCAGGTGAGCTCTCGCTGATTGAGCTCGCGTGAGAGGTAGCGCCGGTGGCTCCCTCCGCCGCATCGACGACCGCCGCGGCGAGGCTGAGGCTGAGCGTATTGATCAGCACAGCCTCAGCCAGCCGCTGGCCGCTGCGCGGCCATATCCCGTTCTTATCGGGCATCCACTCCGGTCATGGCGCTGCCCACATAGCCTGAGACGGTGGGGTCGTAGACCCAGAGGCGAATCAAGGTCTTGCCCTTCCTCCACGTGCAGCCTGAGGGCAGGCTCAGATAAGAAAACCACGTCCCCATCTGCGCGCCTTCAGCCGGACTGCTGGCAGTGATGCTGCACTGCCCGGAAGGCGCACTCACGACCCTTACGCCTATCTTGCTGCCCGACAGTTTGGTTGTGGCACCATACGAACAGGTGGCACCTACGGCGCAGATCGACTGGCCGGCCGAATTGGTGAGCGTGAAGACCAAGGGAACCACCGCGATCGTCGCCTGGGAGACCACCGAATCCGTCGTTTGGATCTTAGCTTCCGCGGCGCTGGCCAGATTGCTGCCCAACAGTGTGGCGGTGACACCGCAAACCAGACTGAAGATATGCCGTCCTCGCATCGACCCCTCCTGTTGTTGGCGGCCCGCACATAAGAAAACCGGGCTGCCTGTTGTCGATTGGCAGCCCGGCTATCTCTGACCAAGATGGGAGACCCGCGGCTTTGCGCCCCATCCTCACGGATGGTTTGCCTTTATCGGATACTTGCATGAAGCATACCTGCTGCAGTGAGTGCGCGTCAAGAGACAGAAAAACATGCAGGAGTGCGTGTTGATGAGCCTCCCTATGCAATTTTGTCTCCACGCGAGCCGCCGATCGTTCGCTCAGACGCGGAGCAGCCCGGGCAGTACGATCAGGAACCACGGGATCGCCGCAGCGGTGGTAAACAGGAACAAGGCGTTGGCCAGGCGCCGATCCACGCCGAAGAGCAGCGGCAGCACCAGCGGCGAGACCCCGACCGGGCTCAGGGCTTCGAGCAGCACGACGGTGCGGGCCAGCCCCTCGACGTGACTCCATTCGAGCAGCGCCCATGCGACCAGCGGCATAAACAGAAACTTGATGCCGCACATCGCCAGGCACGGCCGCCACCAGACCCTTGGCGATTCAAAGGTCAGCTCCGCCCCGATCGCGATGAGATACAATCCGGTGCTCACCGGGATGAGCGCGTGGTTGAGCCCTGCCAGGGCTTCGGGCCGGGGCATGCCGAGCCCATTCACCACCAGGCCGACCACCATGCCGAGAAACGGCACCAGCCGCAGCTCATCATCAAATACTTGTTTCAACCCGGTGGCCGGCACTACCCCACCGTAGCGCCGTGCTAAGCCAAAACCCAACGTGTAAAAGCACGGGGTAAAAAAGAGCATGTACAAATTAGCGAACGCGTAGCCACGCTCGCCAAACAGCGCAAAGACCGCAAACGCGCCGAAATACCCTATGTTGGAGAACAGCGCGCAGGTCAAGAAACTGCCGGTTTGCCGGCGGCTCATCCGGCTGTAGCGCACGTAGGCCCACGCCGGCCCCAGCGCTGCGCATGACGTGAGCAAGCCCAGCAGCGGCAAGAGCCAGGGCTCCCACCGGCGCAGCTCCAACTGCCAGAACGTGAGGCACAAGATGATGGGTGCGGTGCCCACAATCACGAAGCGCACGAGCCGGGAAGCGCGCGCCTCCGTGAGCCATCCCAGGCGCCGCAGCGCCCAACCGGCAGTCATCGCGCCCAAGAAGAGGCCCAACCCAGCGCTTAATCGAAGGTACATCTTAGCGAAAGGTCCTGAGTGTGAGCCGCCGCCCGTCGGTCTCAAGGCGCAACGCCCCCTGATCGCGGGTCGAGTACACCACGACCCCAGTCCGTGCGAGTGCGACCAGCGTTTCACGCGCCGGCAAGCGGTGCAGGCGCCCGACGCTCAGCAGCGCCCATTGCGGCTGCACGCGGGCGAAGAAGGCCTCGCCCGCAGCACCCAACCGGCTGCCATGATGCGGCACCTTGAGCACCGCAGCTTGCAGCGCTTGCCCGGATTGCAAGAGTGCCGGTAGGCCCTGCTCCTCAAGATCGCCGGTCAGCAGCACGCGCACATCTCCCATAACGACCCGCAGCACGATGGAATGGTCATTGGCTTCCGGCGACACGCCGGCGATCAGACCGCGCGGGGGGTGCAACACATCCACCTGTGCCTGCGGCCCGGCGTCCAGCGACATCCCGGCGTGCAGCACCCGCAGCGGCACGCGGCGGTCTTGGCGTAATGCCCGCACGCGCCGAGCCGCCATCGTGTCATCCTCTGCCCCGTTGGTCAAGAGGGCCCCCACCGGCAGTTCGGCCAGCACGGCTGGGGCTCCGCCAATGTGGTCGGCATCAGGGTGCGTCAGCAGCAGCCCATCGAGGCGGCGGAGGCCCTCATGGCGTAGAAACGGCAGCACCCGCGTGCGGGCCGCCTCTTCGGTGCCGGCATCCACGAGGAGCGTCTGCCCACCGGGCAGGCGCAAGAGCGCGCTGTCGCCATGGCCGACGTCCAGCACATCGATCCGCAAGCACGGCGGCACGCCCCAGCGATGCCACACGGCCACGCCGCCCCAGACCAAGCCAGCGAACAACCAGGCGGCAACGATCACTGCAGCAGGTCCTTTCCTGCGCCGCCACAGGAGCGTCAGTGCGAGCAGCCCATAATACGCCGCCATCCAGACGACCGAGGGCTTGCCCACCACCCAATGACCGCCCGGCCATGTCTGGCACCAACGCACCAAGGCCAGCGTCACTTCCAGCAGTACTGATAGCGCCACGCGGGTGGCCAGCAGCGCCTCGGGCCATCCGGTCGCCAGGATCAGCAGCCCGGTGCCGGCGGCGATTAACACGCTAAAGAGCGGCACCAACAAGAGATTCGCGAGGAGTGCTACGGGCGTGACGAGAAAAAAGTACCACGCCAGCACCGGCGCCAGACCCACGCTGATCGCCAACGTCGCCCCCATGTTCAACGCCACATATCGCCACAGCCCGTGTGGCCGCCATGGCGCCAGACGCTGTTTGAGCCAACCCACCAGACCGGGACTGAGCCAAATGAGGCAGGCTACCGCGCCAAAGGAGAGCTGAAAGCTCGGATCCCAGAGTTGGGTGGGGCTCACCATGAGCAGCGCCAACAGCGCGGCCCCCCAGACGGTGGGCCAATGCAGGTCGCGATCCAGTGCTAAGCCACCCAGCACGACCCAGGCCATCACCGTGGCGCGCACCACCGGCGGCTGAGCCCCGGTGACCGCGCTGTATCCGGCCAGCGCGATGGCCGTTAGACCTAAGCGCGCGCGAAACGGCACGCCGGCCAGCCGTAAGCCCCATTCGAGCAAGAGCGCGATGAGCCCGACGTTGAACCCGCTGACCACGAGCAAATGGATCGTGCCGGTTTCCACAAAGGCGCGCTCCAGCGATTCATCGAGCGCGGTGCGCTGCCCCAAGAGCAGCGAGCGCCACAAGCCGGTCTGAGGCTCATGAAACGCGCGCGCCAGCAGCCCCTCCCATCGACGCTGCAGCCACGCGATGCCGCGGGCAGGCCAGCGCAGCCGGCCCGGCCGCAGC
>JAGVGS010000059.1 GCA_020057015.1 Candidatus Omnitrophota bacterium
GCAGCAGACGCCAGCCACCACCGTAGAGTTGCGGCCAACCGACGCGGCGGATGAGGCTGGCGCCCAACAGCTCGCCGAACAGGTGTTGGCAATCGCGCAGAACTATGAAGCGGTGGCTAAGACCAAGGGTAAAAAGGCCGACGAACTCTTGGCATTGAAGACAGAAGCTGAGTCGCTGGTGGAGCAGTTGGAGGCCATGGGCCGCATCGCTGTGCCTGCACTAACGCGCATTGCGACACTACGGGATACGACCCCCAAGTTCGATTGGGGGCAGCGGTCACCACTGGCAAGACGGGCTATTATTGCGCTGGGGCACCTGAGGGATCCGAGGGGGGTGGCTGCGTGGACCACTGCCTGGAGGTTCACGTTGGGGGTGGACGGCAACCCGTATGAATTGGAGAGCGCGCAGGCTCTGGCGGCGATCGGGCATCCGGACGGGCTGTACTCGCTGGAAGCCGCCGCATTGGCCGGCCACCGTGGTTCGGCTCCCCGAGAGACCGCGCCCATTGCTGTCCAGGCGATGGCAGACATGCACGACGCGGAGGCCATCCCTTACTTAGTCCGCCAAATTACCCTAGGACGCGAACTGCTAGCAAGTGGGGCCATAGCGACTCAAGGGCTCATCGCGCATGGGCATGCGGGCGTGGTGGCGGTTATCGAGGAGGTGCGCGCAACCGGAATCCCTTATTTGCGTGGCAACGTACGAGCTGATCAGGTGAGCCCCTATCGGGCCGCGATGGTGTTGGCTTCCGAGGCCGATGATCCCGAAGTGGCTGCCTGGTTGGTTCGCATTCTCAAGTGGCACCAGACGCAGTTTCCGCCGGGGATCGTGCAGCACCTGCTGGGGCCAGAGGAGCACTCCCCTGCTGCTGCCATCCGAGAGCGCGCAGCGGGTTTGGCTGCCGCCCTGCGCAAGTGGTACGCTCAAGATAAACGCCAGGAAAAAGTCACACAAGACATCCGTCGAACACTTCGCCAGGTGAGTTGGTGGCACTATGCACAGTGGCGCTACGGGCAGTGGTTTGCCGATGCACCGACAACGACCTGGGGATCCGCCTTGTTCTTGCTGGGCGGTCTCATGAGGACGGTTTGGCAACTGGGAAAGAGTCTCTTGGAGCATCGGCAGCTACGGCGGCTTATGGAGCAGGAGGAGCGGCGCAGGCGTGAGGAGGCGTTCCGCGATACAGATCAAGATGGCTGGCGCTGGCCTCGGAACGGGTTCAGTCTGCCCTGGGTCGTGAGTGGCTTGGCGGCAGGCATGGCGACGAGCGTCGCCTTGCATCGGGCAGGGATGGAGCCGATCGGCACGACCCTCTTTGGTTTCTTGGCTGGCTATGGCGTGTATCGCGCGACCGAGGCGTTAGGGCTGGGCTGGACGCGTTGGCGGCTGCGCCGCGCGCTGCAACGCCTCATGGATCAGCAGAGCGCGGCGGATGCATTGCCCCGGTCGGGGCCGGATGTGTTCTTCGTGCTCGGCAGCCCGCTGCTGCGTACCTACCAGGCCTTCGCGCGGCAGTGGTTGGCGCTCAAGCGGCGCACCGGGCGCGAGGTACCTATTGTCGTGGGCGGAGGCCGTGGCCGGGGCACGCTCTTGCTACTGGAACAGATGCTGCATCACTACGGTTCGCGCTACCTGCTAGTCGAGGACCAAAAGCAATTCCTGCGCCGAGGCTTTAGCGAGGAAACCGTCACTGATTCCGTGCTGATCACCGCTATCCTGGAGCTGGAAGGTGTGCCGCCGGCGTCCATGCATCCTGGAGGGGATAGCGCGCGCACGATGCCAGAGACCTTCCTCAGCGCCCGTCCGGTCATTGAGCAGCTCATCGGCCAGCAAGGGGTTGTGGCCCTCGTCACGGTGCCGCCGACGTTGCAGCGGGCGCGGATTACGGCCGAACATCTCTGGGCCGATCTGTTGAATAACGGTTGGCGCGTGCTGCGCGATGCGGTGTATGCACCCAAGGCGAGGGAATGGAAAGAGCCCATGCTAGTTGAGCAGGCCGGAGGCATGGCAGGCTATCCGGCTAACTGGCGCGCGCGCTATCCAGACCTGAACGATGCCGACCGTTTTTGGGTGGTGAGCGACTCTGAGGGGGACATCACGATTCCGATGCCCAAGACGGCCGCAAACGAGGCGGCCATCGCCGCAGTGCAAAACACCTTGAGGGTGTTCTTGAGGATGCGCAGCTATCATTACGACTCGGTGCGCATGCGCCTGGTGCCCGAGTTGACGAAGAAGCAAGAGCGAGCGTATCGCCGGGTAGAGAAGCGCATGTCTTGGCTGCGCAACCCCGAGCTCGCGACCGTGATAGGGATTGCCTTGGCTGCGCCCTTTCTAGGCCTGCCGGCGCTGGAGAGCATAAACGGGCGCGAGTTGCTGCTTGGCTTGGGCGCGTATGGTTTGTTGGCGACCGTTGTTGCCATGCTGGGGCGGTTGTGGCCTTGGTTTTGGAAGGGGCGTGAAGCGCCGGTGCCACCTGAGCCTGCGCCGCAGACACCCGCTGTGCCTGGCCGCATGGCGCAAGCGCCGTCCAGCGGCGCCTCGCCGATGTCTGAGGTAGATTTATTCTCGGCTGAGAAGGTAGCGCTTACTCAACAACATAGGCCAGTCAGCACCACGCAGCCGTATCCTGGCCAAGTGGAACGCTTGAGTGGGCACCAGGCCGGCGGCGAGCAGCGCGCTCCCGAACTGCACCTGATGGCGGAGGTCATCGCAGCCGGCTCGGTGAGCTTGACACAGCCGGCGGATGCCGCGCTGCCGCTCGCACCAGAAGAGACTCAGACGCTGCAGCAGGCGCTTCAGCACTGGCTGGCGACGATCGAGCATGCCCCACCGGTCGACACTGCCATCCCGATACGCCTCACGTATGACACGGATCGCATCGGCCACCATGAGAACGGCACCTTCGAGTTCAACCGCGCCCTCCTGACCCCGGTGCCGGCGGATGCGGCCGAGCGCGCCCGGCTGGGTATCAGCGAAACTCCTGCCGAGCGCCAGCTCTTCCTCAATGGTGTTGCCCTGCATGAAGGGATTCACTTCCAGTATCCGGCACTCTTAAAAGCCGAAGTCGAACAGCTTACGCTTCAGCACTTCCTCCAGCATCCGGAAATCCTGCGCGCCACCCTTATTGTCCTCGCAGAAGAGAGCCAGAACTACTTCCACGGGGCGGCATGGCTTGCCCAACTGCAGCAGGCGCGTGATGCTCAGGAATCTTCAGGCGCAACCTCAGAGACGCTGGCTGATTATGCCGCACTTGTCGCGTTGGCGCGCGCCGAAGCCAAGCGGGTGCAGGATTCGGGCGATGGCTGGGGGCGGACTCGGGAGGAGATCGCAGCTGCTCGCACTGCACCGGTCGTATACGCTGCGAGCCCACTAGGAGAGAACTTGCCAGCGCTGCGTGAACTGCACGCTGAGCTGACCCAGAAACTGCAGCAAGCGGGATTAAGTGGCAAGGTCGGCCTTGTTTCGCCAGAGGCGCTGCACCTGACATGGGGGGTCTTGGGGGCCGGGATGGCGCCGGAGCAGGAGACGGCGGCGCAAGATGCGATTCGGACCATGGCCTCAGGTCTTGCGGGCGCCCGCGCGCCGGCGGGCGAATTGCGGACCCTGATGACCTTCCCGCAAGCTGGAGTAATTGTGGCCATCGCCTTCCCGGAGTCCCAGGGCGATCTGGCAGCGCTTAGGGCGATACAAGCCAGATGTGCGGAGGTGGTAGCGGATCTTAGTAGTCGCACAGTACCGGATGAGGTGTCGGATCTTTCGAGGCGGAGCATCTGGCATATGACGGTGGCGAATCTGATCGAGCCGCTCTCTGCCGAAGAGTCTGTGCGCCTTGCCGGAATACTCGACGAGTACCAGGATCGCGCACTGGGGCGCTTTACGGCTCATGATCTGATGCTACGCCGCTTCACGGGGGATGCTGAGGAATTACTGGCTACGTATCCGATCGGCGCAGTGAATTCGCTTAGCGTGACCTCAAGCCCAGCGGAAGGTCGAGCGCTTGTTGAGCAACTTAAGGCTGCGTGGGAACAAAAACGCGCGGCGGGCGTCATTCCAACGCCGCCTGCACGCAGCGAGGAAGTGCGTGAAAGTTTCCTCGCAAAACGGGTCTTTGAGCGCGCACCCAAGCATGCCCCTGATGCCAAAGCACCGACAGGCATCCTCGACCC
This sequence comes from Candidatus Omnitrophota bacterium, assembly GCA_020057015.1. GTDB lineage: Bacteria > Omnitrophota > Gorgyraeia > Aquiviventales > Aquiviventaceae > JAGVGS01. The sequence continues at coordinate 4,168 of JAGVGS010000059.1, forward strand.
GAACCCAGCGCCTGGGGAGGCAGCGGCGCGTCCAGCATGGATGATGGCCGATGATGCCAGGCAGCTCTTGTTCCTCTTGAATCTGAATGAGCATCCCTGGCGCATTCTGGCTGACGGCAATCCCAACGTTGAGCACCACTCCATTCTGGTTCCGGATCGCGATGTGAATCTCGTGCTGACCGATAAGGAAGCCAACCAGGACCTTCTCTTCTTCCATCGCCTGACTGGCCTGAAGGGTTTTGTCAACAGCCTGGGTGTGGGTGCCATCCACCGGCTACACGATCACCTCTATGAGGATGA
>JAGVGS010000123.1 GCA_020057015.1 Candidatus Omnitrophota bacterium
GAGCACCAGCAGTTCGGCCTCAAGCCGATGAACTGCCCAGGGCATATCCTGATTTATGCGAGCAAGACCCGCAGCTACCGCGAGCTGCCGTTGCGCTTTTTTGAGCTGGGCACCGTGTACCGGAATGAAAAATCCGGCGTGCTGCACGGCTTGCTGCGCGTGCGCGGCTTTACGCAGGACGACGCGCATATCTTCCTGCGGGAGGAGCAGCTCGTCGAGGAGATCGAGCGGATCCTCGAGTTTGAGTTCGAGGTGGTGAAGGCCTACGGCTTCGACGCGCTGGACATCGAACTCTCGACGCGGCCGGAAAAGTTTATCGGCGAGCTGGCAGCCTGGGAGCATGCTGAGGCCGCGTTGCGCCAGGCGCTGGAGGCCCGGAAGCTGGCGTATACGGTGCACGAAGGCGAGGGGGCGTTCTACGGCCCGAAGATCGACATCAAGATCAAAGACGCGATCGGCCGCAGCTGGCAGTGCGGCACGATCCAATGCGATTTCAACTTGCCCGAGCGCTTCGATCTCACCTATGCCGGGCAGGATGGCAAGGTGCACCGCACCGTTATGGTGCACCGCGCCTTGCTGGGCAGCCTCGAGCGATTCTTGGGCATGCTGATCGAACACTACGCCGGGGCGTTTCCGGTGTGGCTGGCCCCGGTGCAGGTGATGGTGATTCCGATCGGCGATAAAGTGCTGGCGTATGCCGAGCAGGTGGGGCAGCAATTGAAAGCGCAGGGCCTGCGCGCGCAGGTGGATGCGCGCAACGAGAAGATGCAGGCGAAAATCCGCGATGCGCAGATGCAGAAAATTCCGTACATGGCCGTGGTCGGCGAGCGCGAAGCGCAAGCCGCCGCGGTCGCGGTGCGGCATCGCAGCGATGGAGACCTGGGCGCGATGGCGGTAGACGCCTTTGCCCAGCGGGTCGCGCAAGAAGCTCGCCGGTAACTCCGCCCCGGCGCACAGAGGAGACCTGACGCGTGAAACAATTGCGGGTGAATGAGCGCATTCGGATCAGCCAGGTGCGGGTCATCGGGGCCGACGGCAGCCAATTAGGCGTCATGTCGCCGATCGATGCGACACGCATCGCCAAAGAGCAAGGGCTGGATCTGGTGGAGGTCGCCCCGCTGGTCGCCCCGCCCGTGTGCCGTATCCTGGATTACAACAAGTTCCGGTACGATGAGCAGCGCCGCGACCGCGAAGCGAAGAAGAAGCATCACGTGGCCAAGCTCAAAGAAGTGAAATTCAAGCCGCGCATCGAGGAGCACGATTATCAGGTGAAGCTGGGGATGCTCAAGCGCTTCCTGATGCGGGGCGATCAAGCGAAGGTCACGATGGTGTACCGCGGCCGCGAAATGACCCACACGGAGTTAGGCCGGCGCATCCTCGATCGGCTCGTGGGTGATTTGCAGTCGGTGAGCAAGGTCGAGCGCACCCCGATTTTGGATGGCCGGTTCATGACCATGGTCTTCGGGCCGGATCGCGATAAGATCAAGCGCTTGGAGCGCGAAGCGTCGAAGAAGAAAAGCCCCCGCAGCAGCGCGCCTGTCAGCGCCCCGACGGCTCCGACAGCGGCGCCGTCGCAACCCAGTGGAGCCCCGGATGGCGAACCCCAAGCTTAAGACGGTCAAGAGCGTAAAATCCCGGTTTCGGGTCACCGGCACCGGTAAGTTGGTAGGCAACAGGGCCGGCCGGCGGCATTTGCTGCATGGCAAGCGCCCGAAGATCAAGCGCCACATGCGCCGCCCGGCAGTGGTCGCCGCGAGCGATGTGCGCCAGCTCAAGGCGCTGATTCCGCACCACGTATAAGGAGGGTCTCACCGATGTCGAAAGTGAAGTGGGGCGTCGCGGCGCGGCGGCGCCGCAAGAAGTTACTGAAGGCGGCCAAAGGCTATCGCGGCGCGCGCCGTCTGCACCTGTTGAAGGCCAAAGAAACGGTGATGCGGGCCAAGCGCTACGCCACGCGCGATCGCAAAACGCACAAGCGCTCGTACCGCAATCTCTGGGTGATCCGCTTGAACGCCGCCGCGCGGGCCAAGGGCATCACGTACAGCCAGTTCATGGCGGCCTGCCGCAAGGCGAAGATCCAGCTGAACCGCAAGCAGCTCTCCGAGCTGGCGGTGAATGACCAGGCGGCCTTTGACTCGCTTGTCGCGCAGGTGACCAGCGCATAATCGGCGGGGCGCATGAATCCCCTCGAGGAGCTGGCCCAGCTCTTGGCGCAAGCCGTCGCCCTCATTGGCGAGGCGGCGAGTCCTGAGCGCCTGGAGCCATTGCGGGTGAAGTTCTTGGGCCGCAAAAGCCGCCTGAGCGAGATCATGTCCGGCTTGCCGGCGCTGCCGGTTGAGCTGCGCGCCGTCACGGGCAAACAGGCCAACCAGTTCAAGGCATCAGTGGAGGCTGCGTTGGCCCAGCGCCGCCAGGTGCTGGGGGTGGCCCCGGCCAAACCGGCGCTGGATGTCACCTTGCCGGGCACCGCCGTGCCGCAGGGGCGCTTGCATCCGATCACGCGCACCATTGAAGCGATCCTCGGCGTCTTCCAGCCGATGGGCTTTGAGGTCATCGAGGGTCCGGAAGCGGAATTCGCGTACTACAATTTTGACGCGCTCAACATCCCCCCGGATCACCCCTCGCGCGAGTCGTTCGACACCTTTTTTATCGACACGCCTTCGCCGCAGCCGGCCAAAGGGCCGCTGCTCTTGCGCAGCCACACCTCGCCGGTGCAGGTGCGCGTGATGGAGCAGCGCCCGCCGCCGCTGCGCATCGTGGTGCCGGGCAAGGTGTACCGGCCCGACGCTCTGGATCCCTCGCACAGCTTCATGTTCCACCAGGTGGAAGGCCTCATGGTGGATGACCGCACCACCTTCGCCGACCTCAAGGGCGTCTTGGAGCAATGCCTCAAGGCCCTCTTCGGCGCGCACACCCGCACGCGTTTTCGGCCGCACTTCTTTCCCTTCACCGAGCCCTCTGCAGAAGTCGATATCGCGTGCGCCGCGTGCCAGGGGGCGGGCTGCCCGACGTGCGGCCGCAAGGGGTGGCTGGAAATCATGGGCTGCGGTATGGTGCACCCGCACGTGCTGAAGGCGGTGCGCTACAATCCAGCGAAGGTGCAAGGATTCGCTTTTGGCATGGGGGTCGAGCGCATTGCGATGCTGCAATACGGCGTGAAAGACATTCGGCTCTTTTTCGAAAACGACCTGCGGTTCTTGAGCCAATTCTGATGCGCGTGCCTCTGGAGTGGCTGAAAGAGTTCGTGGCGATCACCCTGAAGCCGGCGGCGCTCGCCGAGCGGCTCACCCTAGCCGGCCTCGAAGTCACGGCGATTGAGGGCGCGGGCGAGGCCGCCATCTTCGAGATCGAAATCACGCCCAATCGTCCGGACTGGCTCTCCATCATCGGCGTGGCGCGCGAAGTGGCGGCCATCACGCGCCAGCGCTTGAAGGTTCCGGCGGTGGTACCCCCGCACGTGCGCACGCGCGCCGCAGAGGCGTCCCGCGCGGCGACAGTGTCGATTACGCTCGACGACAAGGCAGGCTGCCCGTATTACTTGGGGCGGGTCTTTACCGGGGTGCGCGTGAGCCCATCGCCGGCCTGGATGCAGCATCGCCTGGCCGCCTGCGACTTGCGGCCCATCAACAACGTCGTCGACATCACCAACTACGTCTTGCTGGAAACCGGGCAGCCGCTTCACGCCTTTGATCTGGCGACCCTGCAAGGCGCGATGATTCGTGTGCGACGCGCCGCGGCGAAGGAGCAGGTCACGACGCTGGAGGGCCACACGCATGCGCTCAGCGCCGACATGCTGGTGATCGCCGATCGCCAGCGCCCGGTGGCCATTGCCGGGGTCATCGGCGGACACGCGAGCGCGGTGACCGACGGCACGCAGGCCGTGCTGCTGGAAAGCGCCTTCTTTGAGCCACGCACCGTGCGTCGCACGGCCCGGGCCTTAGGGATCACCACGGACTCCTCGTATCGGTTTGAGCGCGGGATTGATCCGGAGGGGGTGGCACGGGCATCACAGCGAGCCGGCACTTTGCTGATCGAGCTGGCCTTCGCGCAAGAGTCGGCCCTCGTGGAGGCAGGGCAGCGTCCCTCGACCCGCCTCGTGATCAGCCTGAGCGCCGCACGCGTCCAGCGACGGCTGGGCGTTGCGGTGGGTGAGCCTACGCTGCGGACGAGCTTGGTGCGGCTCGGCTGCCGCGTGGCATCCCGCGCAGCCACCGGGCTGCTCCAGGTGACGCCTCCGTCGTTTCGCCGCGACCTGCTGCATGAGGTGGATTTGATTGAAGAAATCGCGCGCGTCCGTGGCTATGATCAACTGCCGGCCACGCTGCCCAGCGTCACCTTGGCAGCTCCGCAAGCTCCGGAGGCCGGGCATACGCAGGCCCAGGCGGCGCGGCGAGGCTGCTGCGCGCTGGGCTTATCCGAAATTCAGACCTGGTCGCTGCTGGGGGCTGAGGCGTTGCGCCGCTGCCGCATCGACCCGCAGCGCTGCGCGCGGCTACAGAACCCGCTGAGCCAAGATCATGCGTATCTTCGGCCCTCCCTGCTGCCAGGGGCGTTGACGGTGGTGCGCCGTAATCTCGCCCAAGGCGTGACAGGGCTTAAGCTCTTCGAGGTGGGGCGTGTGTTTCAAGGGGCCCCAGGGGACGCCCTGCGAGAGATCCTCGTGGTGGGCCTCGTCTTGTGCGGCGAGTGGTCGAGGGACTGGCAGGCGCGCCTGCCTGCTGATTTTTTTCGACTCAAAGGTCTGGTGGAGGCCCTGAGTAGGGGGTCCCGGTCTGCGCCTAGGCGCTGGCAGCCGGCGTCGCTTGCCTGGAGCGCCTCAGGAGAGAGCGCGACGTTGATAGCCGGCCCGCAAGCCGTAGGCGAAGCCGGGCAAGTGGCACCCGATCTCTTGACGGCCTGGGAGATTGAAACGCCGGTCTGGTTTGCGCAGATCACGCTGGACGCCGAGGCTGCGATGCCGCAGACAGCTTCCGCCGTGCTGCCGCCCATCACGATGCCCCCGGTCAAGCGCGACCTCTCCTTTCTGCTCGACACGCACATTCCTTTTGCGCGCCTGGAGAGCGTGATCCGGGAGGCGGCCGGGCCTCTAGCGACCCGCATCGAGCTCATCGACCGCTACACCGGCAAGCAGGTGCCGCCAGGCCAGGCGAGCCTCACCTTCACGCTGGAGTACCGCGATCCGGCGCGCACGCTGACTGGGGGAGAAGCCGACGCAGCGCATCAGCACCTGCGCGAGACCCTCGTCCGCGAGCTCGGCGCGACGCTGCGATGAGCCCTCCGACGCTGCCACGGGCCCTGGTCTATGGCGCGCGGGGCAGTTGCCCGATGTACGGCGCAGCCTACGCCCGCTATGGCGGCCACACGAGCTGCTACAGCATTGAAACGGCCGACGGGCTGCTGATCGTGGATGCGGGCACCGGCATTCTCCAGCTCGGGGCGGTGCTGGCCCAGCGGGCCGCGCTGCCGCCCATCACGGTGTTGCTCACCCACGTGCATCTCGATCATCTCACCGGCCTGTCGATGTTCCGGCCCATTTTACAGTCCGGCGTGTCGATCACCGTGCTGGCCCCTCCGAGCATCTTGCCTGGCTGGCAGCAAGCCGTGACGACACTCATTGCTCCGCCGTATTGGCCGGTCGCGCTGCAGCATCTTGGGGCGACGGTGGTGTTGCGCGATCTGCCCGTGGCTGGGAGCACGATCTATGGGGTGAAGGTGTCGGGGCTCGCCATTCAGCACCCGCAAGGGGGCGTCAGCTATCGATTGGAGATTGGCTCGCGCACGCTGGTGATTGGCACCGATCGCGAGCATGGCGATGCTGTGGCGGACAGCGCCTTCTTGGCTTTTTGTCGAGGCGTGGAGGTGCTCGTGCACGATGCGCAGTATACGCCGGCGCAGTTGGACACCAAGCGCGGCTGGGGCCATAGCTCCTGGGAGCAGGCGGTAGACGTGGCGCAGGCCGTGGGCGCGCGCCGGCTGATTCTTACTTCACACGATCCCAATCATACGGACGAGGATATTGACGCGCTCGTCCAGCAAGCCCAGCAGCGCTTTCCCAACACCCAGGGCGCTGCAGAGGGCTTGCTCGTGCTGTAGCCAAAGGCCAAAAGCGTGTCCCCCGCACCCGAGTGGCTCGAGATCCGCTATGTCATCACGCCGGCGTCCGGCGCCGCGGCAGAGCTGACCCTGCGGCTGGATCCCCGCACGCTGCAGTTGCAGCGCCCCCCACCCGTTGCCCCTGCGGCCTGGACGCGGCTGGACGTCCACCAGTGTCCGACCTGTCCCCTGCAGGTGCGCACCTCGCCGTGGTGCCCGGCGGCCTTGAGCCTGGAAGAAGTCGTCGCCCGATTTGGCGCCGCGACGTCGCACCACGAGGTCCTGGTGCGCGTGGAGACCCCTGGCCGGACGTTCGAGAAGCGCCTCTCCACCCAACAAGCTATGAGCTCTCTGATCGGCCTGCTGCTGGCGACCAGTGGCTGTCCGGTGCTGGCTCAGTTTCGCCCCTTGGCCCAGCATCATCTGCCCTTTGCCACGGTGGATGAAACGAAGTTTCGCGTGTTGGGGATGTATTTGCTCGCGCAATATGTGCGCGCGCTCAAGGGCCAAGCGCCGGACTGGGCGCTGCGCGGCCTGCACCGGCTCTACACCGAAGTGCAGGAGGTGAACGCGCACCTGGCGAAGCGACTGCGCGAGGTGATGAGCGGGGATGCCCCCATGAACGCGATTGTCATCCTCGATACCATCGCGCAGACCGTCCCCTTTACGCTGGACCAACAGATGCACCAGGAGTTGGAGCAGCTCTTCGCGCCGTTTTTGAGCAACGACGCATCGAAGGGATGACGCGTCTTTCCCGGTCAGGCCTCGCCGCGCTCATGCGACGGCTGAGTGCCGGGCTGCCTGCCGGACTCCTGATCCTGGCTGCCGTGCTGCAGACCGCCAACCCGCCTGAAGTGGAACTGGCCCGCGCCCGGGTGTTTGATGCGTTTCAGCGCGCCCACCCGCGCCCGGCCATGCCGGCTCTGGTGCGCGTCGTGGATATCGACGAGGAGAGTCTGCGGCGGGTGGGGCAGTGGCCCTGGCCCCGCGTGCACATCGCGGCGCTGGTCCAGCAGCTGCAAGCCGCCGGCGCCGCGGCGATCGCCTTTGATGTGCTCTTCGCTGAGCCAGACCGCACGTCCCCGCAGCAACTGCTGTCGCTTTGGAGCGCCCCGCAGTCAGCGGCCCTGCGCGAGCTCGCCGCGACCCTGCCGGATCATGATGCGCTGCTTGCCGAAGCACTGGCCTTGGCTCCCGTGGTGTTGGGTCTGGCGTTGGTCCAGGAGCCTCACGAAGATACCGCCAGGGTCAAAGCCGGCTTCGCCTTTTCCGGCGCCTCGCCGCTGGATTTTGTGCCCTCCTGGCCAAGCCTCGTGGCCCCGCTGGACACCCTGCAGACGGCCGCAGCCGGCATCGGCCATATCAACCCCTTGCCCGACGCCGATGGCATTATCCGTCGCGTGCCGCTGCTGGTACGCCAAGGGGACACGCTGTATCCGGCTCTGGCCTTAGAGGCGCTGCGAGTCGCGCAGGGCGCCTCGACGTATGTGGTGAAAACCGCCGGCGGCAGTGGGGAGCGCAGCTTCGGGGCGCAGACCGGCCTGGTGGAAGTGCGCGTGGGGCGTTATCGCATCCCGACCGACTCAGCCGGGTGCCTGTGGATGTATTATGCGCGCTCTCCTGCGGCTCCCGTCCTGGCGGCCTGGCGAGTGCTCGAAGGGCTGCCGGCCGGCAGCCTCCAAGGCGAGATTCTTTTTGTGGGAACCAGCGCGGCAGGCCTGAAGGATCTGCGTGCGACGCCGCTGGAGGCGGCCGCAGCCGGCGTCGATCTTCATGCGCAAGCGGCCCAACAGATCCTCACGGGGACGTTTTTGCGACGGCCCGATTGGGCCCAGGGCGCTGAGCTGTGCTATCTCGTGGGCCTAGGGCTGGTGTTGTTCTTGCTCTTACCGAGGGTCGGGGCGCTGTGGTGCGCCGGGATTGCGGCGCTGGCGATTGCCGCGGCCGGCGGAGGGTCGTGGTGGGCCTTCGTGCGCTGGCAGCTCTTGCTCGATCCGATTCTGCCTTCGCTGGCGGCCCTGGCGATGTACTTCGCCGCGTCGCTTTTGGGCTATTTGCGCGCCGAGGCGCGGCAGCGAGAGATCCGAACGGCCTTCAGCCGGTATATGTCGCCGGCACTCGTTGACCGCCTAGCCCGGCACCCGGAGCTGCTGCGGCTCGGGGGCGAAATGAAGCCCATGACGCTGCTGTTTGCCGATATCCGCGGCTTCACGACGATTGCCGAACAACTCGATGCCCAAGCCTTGACGCAGTTTCTCAATCGGTTCCTCACGCCGATGACCGAGCTCATCCTTGCGCGCGGCGGGGCGATCGACAAGTACATTGGCGACTGCGTGATGGCTTTCTGGAACGCGCCGCTGGATGACCCGGACCACGCGCGGCATGCGTGCGACGCAGCCTTGGCCATGCGCGCGTATTTGGTGCGCTGGAACCGACAGCAGCAGGAGGCGTTGCGCGCGGCTGGCGCTGCGCCACCCATCCCGGTGCACATCGGCATTGGTGTGAACACGGGCGAATGCTGTGTAGGCAACATGGGCTCGGAGCAGCGCTTCAACTATTCCGTGCTGGGCGATCCGGTGAACCTCGCCTCGCGCCTGGAGAGCCTCTCGAAAGTCTACGGGACGGATATTTTAGTTGGGGAGCAGACGGCGTCGGCGGCCTCAGCGCTGGCGTTGTTGGAGCTGGATGTGGTGACGGTCAAAGGCAAGACGCGGCCGGTGCGCGTGTCTGCGCTGTTGGGCGATGAATTTTTGCGGCGCGCGCACGCGGCACTCTGGCCCGCGCAGGCGGCGTGGCTGGAGGCGTACCGCGCCCGCGCGTGGGATC
>JAGVGS010000216.1 GCA_020057015.1 Candidatus Omnitrophota bacterium
CCTGAGGGGAAACTTCGTCTCAGAGGTGGACTGCACATCTAGGGCATCGCCAATAGGTACCCCGGCATGGCGAAAGCGCGCCGGATGGGCCACGGGCTGTGTGGTAAACGCCGGGCCGCCTCCATCCGTGCCGCCACCGCCGGATCCGCCACCCCCATCGGCGCCATCCTTGTCACCGTCATCTGGGGTTCCTGTGGTCAGGAACCCGCCCTGCGTGAGCATCGTCTTGCCCTCCGCAGCAGGCCCATCACCGGTGATGAAGCCCTCACCGACCGGCAACTCTGCGGGCGGGGGCTGGCGTGGCGGCGGCTCAGGAAATCCCCTAGGGAACACGGCACCTGGGGGTGCCTGAGCCTCATCAATGAAATAGCCCGCTGGCGGCATTTCGCCTTCCACCTCCCCGCGGATCGGCGGGCGCCGCCGACCCGGTCCTGGCGTATCAGGGAATCCAGGTGCGGCCGCTTGCCGGCTAAGCTGAGGCCCGGGCAAAAGCAACGTGCCGGGAGCCTTCTGAGCAAGATGCCCAGAGACCCCCGGCACGTCTTGAGAAGACACACCTCCAGCGCCTGGCGAGAGGTGGCGCGGCCAGCGCCACACCGTAAGCCCAATCGCCAGCAGCGCAAACGCCAGCACGAGGACCACGTACGCTTTCAGCGTTTTCGTGGTCGTATCCTCCCCTTTAAGACACGGCCAATGGCCGCGTCTTACTGGGTCACCAGCTCGGTCGTCAGCGTGCTGGTGGCGTACTGTACATCGCCTGCAGCCTGACGAAAGTCCGCGCCCAGCGGCAGGTAAATCGGCGAGGTCAGCGCAATGGTGTCCGTGGCAATGGCCGTCAACGTGTTAGGACCGGTGCCATTGATGCCGGTGAAGCCAAAGCCCACCACCGCAATGTTCTTGCTCAACTCCTCGGCTTCGAGCACCTTGGTGCTGTCGCTCTGTCGGCAGAGGTCATTGTCCTCGTTAGGCCTGCCGAAGGACTGCGGATAGAGTCCGTCGTTCAGGGCATTCGCCACCACCGCCCCGCCGACGCAACGCTTCATCGGCAGGTTGTCCAGCGCGCTGCCAGTCGTAGTGAAGGTCGCCACATGCGCTAAGTCGGTGATGAATACACCATTCGTCGCCCCAACACCCGGAAGCGCGACCGGGGTGAACGTGTAGTCCGTGTTATTATCCGACAGTCCCCAGACCACCGGCACGGTCAACTCGCAAATCGGCGCGCTGCCTATGCCGACCAACCCGCCGCTGTCATTGCCCAGCCCGGTGTTGATGCAGGCCTTAGGATTGGCCACGATCGCTGAGTTATTCGTGTAGATGATGATCCGATTCGCCGCCACGTTCGCATTGACGGTAAGCTTCAGCGATTCGCCTGAATCGCGGAGCGCGGCTGTCGTGCCCTCGAATAGCAGCGTAGCCGCGGGATCGGCTGCATTGCCCTGGGCTACGATCGTCATGTCCAATACCGCGGTCCCGGTCACCCCGCTGGCCCCCACCGACACCGTCCGGATCACCTTGGACGTGTAGGCCTCAGCAGGGCCCATCGCCATGCTGAGTACGAGCACCCCCAGTGCTGTTCTCACTGCATTGTGCTTCATCCGCTCTCTCCTCCTCTGTTGCCGTGATCTGCGATGTGATCCCACCTTGGAAAACCGCTACCCACAGAGACAAAAACAGCCGAGCTACCGCCTTTCGGTAGCCCGGCGATCTCCACCTGAGACCCGTGGCTTTGCGGCCCCGCCTCACGACGGGTGTGCCCTTATATTCGAGGGGTATAGACCACTTCTAGCGTACCTGAAAGCACGCTTCAGCGTCAAGAGGGATAACTTTACGCAAGTCTATGAAGCAGAGGTAATTGCTTACGCGGCGCTATCGAAGCAAGCGCTACTTCGACGCGTTACTGGAAGAGGAAGAAGCGCCAGTACAAGAGGTGCAGATCTTCCGCAATATTGTAATACGAGACCCACTCGTAGCCGAGCTTGCTGCGGATCAGGCCCGGCTTGAAGAGCTCCACTTCCCCGCGCAGGCCCACGTTGTTGAAGTTGCCGTAGCCCATCGCGCGGCTGTGGTCCATCCCCAACGACACGTCGAAATCTTTGAAGAGCTCATAGCTGAGGGTATTCGTCCAGTTGAACACCTGGGCTTCGGGGTTGGAGGGCTCATTGCCCGCACGGGTCACCTCGGCAAAGATCAGCTCCTGCTTGCTGCCCAAGCGCAGGCGCTCCATAAGGTCGACCCCCCAGTCCACGAACATGGTCTTCTTGATGAACTCGTCATCCGAGGGGTCAAAGGTGGTGTCCGAGTACTCGAAGCTGGGAATGGCGAAGAGTTTCAGCTTCGGAAACCGCAGACGCACCTGCGACTTGTAGAGCATGAGCTTGCTCGCCCCCAGGCTGCGCTGCTTGGTCGAGTCAAAGCCGTCGAACTGGAAGTAATACTCGATATTGTCGGTCGGCTGCAAGGAAAAATTCGCGATCAGCTCGTCGCGGTGCTCATAGGAGCCCAGATCGTGATCACTGCTTTGCAGCACGCGCTTGTACCAGGGGTTCACCGTCAGCACCCCCAGATACGGGATGCGGGGGAAGCTGTAGAGCGCCTGGAAGGCGTGCGTCTGCAGGTCGATGTCTTTAAACCCAAAGAGCGTCTGATACTGATGCGTCGTCTGGCGCGCATCATATTCATACGTCAGACGCGGCAGGGGCTCGTAATCAGCCACGAAACGGCTGGCGGCTGAGCGGGTAAACAGCGGGGTGATCGAGCGGCGGTACTGCGAGATTTCCGAAAAGTTGAGCTTTTTGGCATCCAGGATCAGGCTCTCGACCGGATTGGGCTCTTCGTAAATCTCGGTGCGCCCAGAAATGCCGAACCCCCGGAAGGGTTGGAACCCGATCCCTTCTTTGTAGAGACGCTGATACCCGGCGCGCTTGGACACATCGAGGATTTCCGGCCGGCTGCTCTCCGGAGGGGTGAGGGCCTGCTCTAAGCCCAGCCGAGACGTAAGCGGGTCGCTCAGC
>JAGVGS010000065.1 GCA_020057015.1 Candidatus Omnitrophota bacterium
CCCTCTTCGGCCTCAGAGGCGGCTGGTGCCTCCCCCGCCGGGATGAACGTGCCCTGACCGGCGTAGATCTGCTCAATCGCGCGGCGAATCTCGGTTTCCGGGCACAGCACCGGCTTGATCTCAAACTGGGTAAAGGCTTTGAGGTCATCCACGGCGAACACGTTGAAGGGATCGGCGATCGCCACGGTCAGCTGCTCCCCATACTTGCTCAAGGGAATCAAGTTGTACTGCCGCGCCATGCGCTCCGGGATGAGCTTCGCCGCGGCCGGGTCGATCCGGTACTTCATCAGCGAAATCATGGGCATGTTGAGCTGCTGCGAGAGCAGCTCTGTCAGCTTAATTTCGGTCATCAGCTTGCGCTCGATCAAGAGGCGGGCGAAGCTCTTGCCCTGCTGGGTCGCCTCCTGCAGCAGCTGGTCCAACTGCGGCTTGGTGGCCACCTTCTGCGTGATCAGGATGTCCGAGACGCGCTGTTTAAAGCCGGCCATCGCCTAGGCCTCCACCACATCGCCGCTGGTCGTGCGGAAGATCTCATCCAGCGTGGTGATATGCTGCCGCACCTTCAGGAGCCCCTGCTCGCGCAGCATCTGCATGCCCTGCTGGCGGGCCAACGCTTCCAGCTCCCGCTCAGGGGCCCGCTTGAGCACGCGTTCGCGCACTTCCGGTGTCAGGATCAAGACCTCGGCAATCACTTCGCGGCCGGCGTAGCCCGACTGGAAGCACGAGCGGCAGCCCTTGCCCCGGGCCAACGCGAGCGGCTCGCCTTTGTCGTCCACCAGCCCCAGCCGCGTCGCCACCCCTTTGGCCGGGTGGTAGCGCTCCAGGCACTTCAGGCAGATCTTGCGCACGAGGCGCTGCCCGACGGCTGCCATGACGCAGGAGTTGAGCAAGAAGGGCTCGATGCCCATGTTGATCAAGCGCACGACGCAGCCTGCCGCGCTGTTCGTGTGCAAGGTGCTCAGCACGAGGTGGCCCGTCAGCGCGGATTTGACCGCCATATCAGCCGTTTCCGTGTCGCGGATCTCGCCGACCATGATGACATCGGGATCTTGGCGCAGAATGGAGCGCAGCGCTTTGGCAAAGGAAAGGCCGATCTCGCTGCGCACGTTCACCTGGTTGATCCCCCCGAGCTCAAACTCGACCGGGTCTTCCACCGTCACGATGTTTTTTTCCGGCGCATCGATCATCTTGAGCAAGGAATACAGCGTGGTCGTCTTGCCCGAGCCCGTGGGGCCCGTGGCGAGGATCATGCCATGCGGTCGCCGCGCGCAGTCCTTCAGCCGCTCGAGATCCCCGGGATCGAAGCCGAGGGTATTGATGTCGAGCTTGATCTCGCCTTTATCCAGAATGCGCAGACACACGTTGCCGCCGAAGGTGGCGGGCAAGATCGAGACGCGAAAGTCGATGCCCCGCTCATCCACCCGGAAATTGAAGTGACCATCCTGTGGCAGCCGGCGCTCGGCGATGTTCAGCTCGGCCATGATCTTGATGCGCGAGACGATCGCGTTGTGCAAGTGCTTCGGGGGTGCTTGGGACTCCTGCAGGATGCCATCCACCCGGTAGCGCACGCGCACCGTCTTCTCGCGCGGCTCGATGAGCACATCCGAGGCGTGCATCCGCACGGCCTTGGTCAGCAGCGCGTCGGTGAACTTGACAACCGGCGCCTCCTGGGTTTGGCGCAGCAGCCGGTCGGCCTCATCCTCGCCGCCGCCGCCCTCCTGGATGATCTCCAGCGAGTCGGTTTCGGCCTTGCGCACCAGCTCGCGCAGCGTTTCCTCCACCCCGGTGCCGTAGTACTGGTCAATCGCCTCTCGCAGCTCTTTGGACGTCGTCAGCATGGGATTAATGGTCAGCCCCGTCATGGCGGCCACGGTATCCAGGGCGAAGACGTTGAGCGGATCCGACATCGCGACCGTCAGCGTATGCCCGATACAGGAGACCGGGACCACCTGGTATTGGGAGGCCAGCTCGCGGGAGATGAGGCCTTTGAGGTTCGGATCCAGCTTCAGGCGTCCCAGGCTGATGGGGGGGATGCCTAAGCCCTCGCTCAGGGCCGCGAGCAGGTCAGCCTCCTTGACGAAGCCCTTCTCCACCAGCAGCTTCTGCAGGCTGCCGCCGTCTTTCTGCACCTCGGCCAGCGCCTGGTCGAGTTGCTCTTGCTTCAGCAGCTGGCGCGTGAGCAGCACGCTAACGATGCGCTCCTTCAGGCTGGACATGCCGGCTCATGCGCCTCCGTGCTGGTAGTATTTGTCCAGGGCCTTGCCGATATCCGAGGGCGTGCTCACAAATGTCTGGACCACGCACTTGGTCAGCAGCTCGACTTCCTCAATGGCCTGCACATTCGAGGGGTCGGCCATGGCCAGGGTGAGCGCGTTGCCGATGCGGTCGATCGCAATCAAGTAGTACTTGCGGGCAATCACCTCCGGAATCAGCGTCGTGAGCCCCGCATCGATTTCGTAGTTATCGAGCGGCAGATAGGGAAAGCCGTATTGGGCCGTCAACGCCAGGGCCACTTCCTCCTCGGTGACGAAGCCCAGCGCAATCAGGATCTGGCCCATGAGCCCCCCCTGCGCCTGTTGGTGCGCCAGGGCCTTATCCAGCTCCTGCTGGTTGATGAGGGCTCGCTCCAGCAGCACCTCGCCCAGCCGTTTCGTGATGACGCGTCGTGCCATCGGGCTATGACCTCGTCTTACCGGTTCATGAGCCGCATCAGATCATCCGGATCATTCGAGCGCGCCAGCGCCTGATCCAGCGTAATGGTCCGATTCACGTAGAGCTCATACAGCGTTTGGTTCATCGTGCGCATGCCTTCCTTCTGCCCGGTCTGAATCACCGAATACATCTGGTGAATCTTCTGCTCCCGCACGAGCGAGCGGATGGCGTGGTTGACCAGCATCACCTCGCAGGCCAGCACCCGGCCGCGGCCGCTCGCCTTGGGAATGAGCTGCTGGGAGAAGACGCCCAACAGCTCGAGCGAGAGCTGCACCCGCACCTGGTTCTGCTGGTGCGCGGGAAAGACGTCCACGATACGGTTGACGGTTTGCACGGCATCCGAGGTGTGCAGCGTCGCGAAGACCAGATGCCCGGTTTCCGCCACGATCAGCGCGGTTTCAATCGTTTCCAGGTCGCGCATTTCTCCGATGAGGATCACATCGGGGTCTTGCCGCAGCACGTGCTTGAGGCCCTGCGCGAACGACTGGGTGTCGGTGCCCACCTCGCGCTGATCGATGATCGAGCGCTTGCTCGTGTGCGTGTACTCGATGGGATCCTCAATCGTCACGATGTGGTAGTCGTGGTTGGTGTTGAGGTAGTCGATCATCCCCGCCAGCGTGGTCGACTTGCCCGATCCGGTCGCCCCGGTGATCAGCACCAGCCCCTTGGGCCGCTCGCACAAGTCGGTCACCACCTTGACCGGCAGCCCCAGCTCCTCAAAGTTCATGATGCGAAAGGGCAGCATGCGGATGGCCACCCCGATATAGCCCTGTTGCATGAAGTAGTTGGCGCGAAAGCGTGCTAAGCCCTCCACGGAGAACGCGAAGTCGAGCTCCTTCCAGCGCTCAAACCGCTCGACTTTATCCGGCGCAATGAGGCTGTACGCCAGCGCCTTCACCTCCTCGCCGGACAAGGCCCCGTGCTCCGTGGGCACAAGCCGATCATCCACCCGCAGGTGCGGGGGCTGATTCGCACTCAGGTGCAAGTCCGTGGCCCCCTGCTCGACCACGAGGCGCAAGAGCACTTCCATGGTGGGCTTGGTGGCCACCGTCATGACGAGCCTCCTTTAGCGCTGGTGCGGTGGATCATGGCATCGACAATGCGCTGCTCGAACTGGGCGGCCGTGGTCACCCCTTCGCCGGTGAGATTGAGGCGCTTGAGGGCATTCACCATGGCCGCGAGGATTTGCGTGCGGGAGAGTTTGAGGCCGGCGGAAAATTGGGCGTCCTTGCCGATCTTATCCAGAAAATCCACCTGCTCGCGGTTGAGCGAGGCGATGACGCGGCGGGCGTGGGGCGATTTGCCGTTTTCGTGCGTAGGCCGCATGAGGCCGATCCTCCAAAGCGAAGCAGACGTCTGCGGCAAGGGCGCCTGCCCCTGGTCACGTTCGGCAGCCCAACCATCCCGCCCTGACACGCTCGGCGCGGGACTTGCGGCTTTGCGTCCCCCGGTCGCCCGGGGTTTGCCCTTGTCGCGAAACCCTTACGTCAGTTTTTCAACTCTTCAGCACGCCTGTGCATGCTTAAGGCCAACTATACCACACGCGTCACAAAATCATCAAGGCACCTCGCTGAAAAAACCCCGAAGCACGATTCCACCTTAGGCCCTTTGCCGCTTCGCCCCTTGTGGGTTTTGTCACTCAGCCACTTCGGTGCGCGCCAGGCTTTGCAACAGCCCCAGCGCCACCCAGAGCATGAGCATAGACGTCCCGCCATAGCTCACCAGCGGCAGCGGCACGCCCACGACGGGCAGCAGGCCCATCACCATGCCCATATTGACGATCGCTTGGTAGCCGATCCAGCAGAAAATGCCCGCGGCCAGCAGTCGCGCCTGCGGCTGAATCGCCCGGTGGGCCAGACGCGCCATGCGCTCCAGCAGGACCACAAACAGCACCACCAC
>JAGVGS010000071.1 GCA_020057015.1 Candidatus Omnitrophota bacterium
GAGGATCTGCGCGCAGGCGCGCTCGCGCTGCGCAGCACTCAGTTTTTTGGAATCATCAATGCGGAGGGTGAAACGAGAGCGGCGCAAGACCACGGCAGCGGCCACCACCGGCCCGGCCCAGGGGCCGCGGCCGGCTTCATCCACTCCCGCCAGGCGCATGAGGCGCGGGAAGATAAGGAGGCTAGCTGGGGTTGCCGGGACCTGGAGTGGCCTGAGGGGCCGCTGCGGCCACTTCAGGCTCTGCGGCTTTGCCCGCCGCCGAAGCCGCAGGGCGCAGCGCCTCAGGGCTGGAGGGGTGGGCTCCCGCGATGCGGGCGCGTCCGACAATGTGGCGCAGGTAGTAGAGGCGACTGCGGTGGACCTTGCCCTGCCGCAGCACTTCGATGCGGGAAATGATCTTGGCGTCAAAGGGGAACACCCGCTCGACCCCTTCGCCATGCGTGACGCGGCGCACCGTAAACGTCCGCGCAGCCCCGGATCCCCGCGTGCGGATGACGATGCCCTCGAATTGGGCGAAGCGCTCCTTGCCCTGCTCGAGAATGCGATACCACACCCGGATCTCATCGCCCGTGGCAAACGCCGCGGCGCTCTGAGGGGGTCGCTCGCCATGCACCAGCTTGATCCAATCCATTGCGTGCCTCACGGTTGACGTTGCCGCATCAAATCGGGCCGTTGAGCCAGCGTCCGGCTCATCGCCTGCCACTTGCGCCACTGCGCAATGCGCCCGTGGTCGCCGCTCAAAAGCACTTCAGGGACTTCCAGCTCGCGGAAGCTGGCCGGCCGCGTGTACTGCGGATATTCCAGCCAGCCCTCGGCGAAGGATTCTTCCTCGGTGGCCTGCGCATGGCCGATCACGCCGGGGACGTAGCGCGCCACGCAGTCCACGAGCACCATCGCCGGCAGCTCCCCGCCGGTCAGCACATAGTCGCCGATCGACACCGAGCGCGTGACCA
This sequence comes from Candidatus Omnitrophota bacterium, assembly GCA_020057015.1. Classification (GTDB taxonomy): domain Bacteria; phylum Omnitrophota; class Gorgyraeia; order Aquiviventales; family Aquiviventaceae; genus JAGVGS01. Next base: position 954 of record JAGVGS010000071.1, read on the forward strand.
ACACCTTGACGCGCTCATCAATGCCTTCGTAATGGCCGCAGAGCAACACCAGATGGGGTGTTATCGCCAGCTGCTGGGCCAGCGGCGTGCTTAGGCTCTCGCCCTGCGGCGTCATCAGCACCACCTCGCAGCGGCCCGCATGGGCGCTGCAGTCGCGACGCACGTCTTCCACCGCGGCGAAGATGGGCTGCGGCATCAGGACCATGCCCGGCCCACCCCCGTACGGCCGGTCATCGACTTTCCGGTGCGGATCGCTCGTGTAATCCCGCAGATCATGCACCCGAATACGCAACAGCCCAGCCTGCACGGCGCGCTTAATGAGTGAGGCCCCGAGCACAGGAGCGAACATCTCGGGAAAGATGGTGATGATATCGATCTGCATGGCCGCCTGAGCCCCCACCCGCGCCGTGCGCCCTCTTAAGCCTTCACCGCCGCCTGCTTGGCGACTTGCTTCTTCAAGCTGGCCACCGCGTCGCTGACCTGCGCGCCGGCGGTGACCCAAAAGGTGTAACGCGCTTCATCGAGCGCTAAGTGCGGCGGGTTAAACGAGGGGTCATAGTGCCCCAGCGTCTCCAGCACGCGTCCGCCCTGAGCGCGCGAGCGCTCGGTGACGACAATCCGATGGTGCGGCGCTTTCTTGGTGCCGCGGCGCTGCAAGCGAATCACGACCATGCTTACTCCTTTCGATGCGTGCGGTGGATGCGGGCACCCAACAGCCGCAGTTGGTGATCCAAATGTTGATACCCGCGGTCCAAATGCTCCAAGCCCGAGACTTCGGTTTGACTCTCTGCCGCCATGCCGGCCAGCACGAGCGCGGCTGAGGCGCGCAAATCCGGCGCGGTCACCGGGGCCCCGGAGAGATGGCTGACCCCCTTCACGATGGCGCTGGCCCCCTCGCGGGTGATATGCGCCCCCATCCGGTTCAGCTCTGAGATGTGCATGAACCGCTCCGGATACACCTTCTCGGTCAGCACGCTCACCCCCCGGGAGATGCTCATCAGCGCCATCATCTGCGCCTGCAGATCCGTCGGGAAGCCGGGAAACGGCAGCGTCGTGATATCGGCGGCCTGCGTCGGCTGCGTGGCGCGCACGCGCAGCGCGCCGGGCGTCTGTTCGACCCGCACCGAAGCCTCAGCGAGCTTGTCGATCAGCGCCTCAAGGTGGTCGGCCCGCGCGCCTTCGAGCGTCACGTCGCCGCCTACCATGGCCGCGGCAATCAGGAGCGTGCCGGCCTCGATGCGATCGCTGATGATGCGATAGCGCACCCCGTGCAGCTGCCGCACCCCCTCGACGTGGATCACCGGCGTGCCCTGCCCGGTGATGCGCGCCCCCATGGCGCTGAGGCAATCCGCGAGATCCACCACTTCCGGCTCGCACGCCGCATGCTCAATGGTCGTGATGCCCTCGGCCAGCGCCGCGGCCATCAAAACATTGTCCGTGGCCAGCACCGACGAGCCATACGCGCCGCCCAGATGCACCCGCGCGCCGGCTAAACGGGGAGCCTGCCACACCATATAGCCATGCTCAATGGCATACGAGGCGCCCAGGCACTGCAGCCCCTTCACATGCAAATCGATCGGGCGCGGCCCAATCACGCAGCCGCCAGGCATGGAGACCTCGGCGCGGTGCTGCTTTGCAAGCAGCGGCCCGAGCACGCAGATCGAGGCGCGCATGCGGCTGACCAGCTCGTACGGCGCGCGCGTGCCCCGGCAGCCATCCGGATGCACGGTGATCTCTTCCCCGGCCTGGATGACCTTGGCCCCGAGCTCCCGCAAGATGTCGCACATCAGCGCGACATCGCTCACCTGCGGGGCGTTTTCAATGACCGAGGGTTCGTCGCTGAGCAACGTCGCTGCCAAAATAGGCAGCACCGCATTCTTGGCCCCGCTCACCGCCACGGTCCCGCGCAGCGGACCGCTGGGCTCAATGACGAGTGTGTCGTTCGTGCTCAGTGTGTGCCGATCCCGCGCAACCCATCATCAGCCCGCGGGGCCGTCCGGCTAAATCGTGAATCGCCTCAAGGGCTTCAACCCAAGGCTGCCTGCGCAGCGCGTGCGTCAGGGCCGCCACCTGCGCTTCACCGCACTCGATTACGCACAACCCGCCGGGCCTAAGCACCCGTGGCGCGTGGTGGAAGAGATGCCGGTACGGCGTCAGGCCATCTGGGCCGCCATCGAGGCTGGCCCAGGGCTCTTGGCGCACCTCGCGCGGCAGGGCGGCGATTTCCGCAGTGGCGACGTACGGCGGATTACTCATCAGCACATCCACCGGGCCGCTAACCGCCTGCAGCCAAGAGCCTTGCAAAAAAAGAACACGACCACCTACGCCATGGCGCAACGCGTTGCGGCGGGCGGTCTGTAGCGTCGACCATGATACCTCAACCGCCGTGACAACACAAGTTGGAACCTCGCACGCCAGGGTCACTGCCAGGCACCCGCTGCCGGTCCCGACATCAAGGGCCTGCAGCCTGCGACCTGTGGTGAGGGCCAAGCGCTGGATGTGCGGCAAGGCCGCCGCCAGGACCGCTTCGGTCTCCGGGCGCGGGATAAACGTGTCTGGGTTCACCCAGAACGCGCGCCCAAAAAAGTCCGCTTCCCCCAACAGATGCTGCAAGGGCGCTCCCTGGCTGCGCCGGCACACCTGCGCAAGGAATTGGTCAGCCAGTTGGGAGGAAACCGCTGTGGGCTCCAGATACAAGGCGAAGGGGGGGCGCTGCAACACCTGGCCCA
>JAGVGS010000168.1 GCA_020057015.1 Candidatus Omnitrophota bacterium
CTTGCTGCCACGCCTCCGGCACCTCAAGGACCGCCAGCTGCTGCAGCATTGGGCCTTCAGCCGTCGCCACGGCTTGGGCCACGCGCACCGCCGTCGTGCCCAAATCAATGCCCAGCGGCAGGGGCTTCAGGGCGGCGGCCTTGCGGCGCGTGTGCGCAGTCGCGGGCAACAGCCGCCAGAGGCTGGACGTCGGGCCCACCCGACGCTGTTCGAAGAGTTGGCGGACGAAATCGGGCCGGGGGCTCACCGCCGTCATCTAGACCGAGGCCAGCGCCGTAGGCACGCGCCCGGCCAAGGTGCGCGCGATCACTTCGCGGGCCAGCTGTTGATACGCCAGCGCGCCGAAAGACTCCGGCGCGTAGACATGGATGGGTTGATGATGCAAGGGGGCTTCGGCCAGCGCCCCATCCAGTGGAATCGGCGTGGAGAACAGCTGGGCGCCAAAATAGTCGCGCAGCTGGGTCAACAGCTCCTGTTGGAGCGCCAAGCGCGAGGAGAACAAGGTCACGAGGATGCCCAGCAGTTCCAGCTCAGGATTGAGCCGGTCCTTTACTCGCTCAACCGTCTGAAAGAGTTCGCGCATCCCTTCCAACGCGTAGTAACTGGGTTGCACCGGCACGAGCACATGCCGCGCCACGGCCAGCGCGTTGAGCGTCACCACATTCAAGCTGGGCGAGCAATCAAAGAGCACAAACGTATAGCGCTGCTGCAGGGCGAGTTTCTTGAGGGCAATGCGCAGAATGCTTTCGCGGCCTAACGCCGAGGCGAGCTCCACCGGCGCGCCGGTGAGCGCTGGATGGGCCGGCACCAAATCGAGCCCGGGAACGGCCGTAGGATGAATGGCGGCTTCCAAGCTCGTGCCGCAGCTGAGGACCTCATGCAAGGAGAGGCTTCCCCCATCGGCCGAATAGCCCAACCCAAGGCTGGCATGGGCTTGGGGATCACTGTCGATCAGCAGGACGCGAAACCCTTCTCGCGCAAGGAACCCGGCCAGGTTGATGGCGGTCGTGGTCTTCGCGCAGCCGCCCTTTTGATTCACCACCGCGATGGGATGCAGCGCGCTGCCAGAGACAGTTCCACCCCAATGAGCCAGCCGAGCCAGCAATCGACGTAATTCGTTTATCATCTAACAGCGCACTGCCTTCTATCATAAGACGTTAGCTCAATTATGCAATGACATTTCCTCTTGCCCTGAAAGCCTTTACGCTTGCATCCGCATCGCCTTTTCGCTAGCATGAGCCCACTGCACGCATGAAGATCTCTCCTGCTTGGCGCGTCGTCTTGTTCGCCGTGGGGCTCTTCACCACACTCTATCCTGTCGGGGCTCAAGAAGCGCTGCAAAGCAGCGAGGTCCCCACACGCGCCCGCGCTACCGAGGCGGCCACCCGCGAGGCCGCGGTAGCCGCGGCGGCGTACCAAGCCCTCGGATTGGATCGGCCGATCCGTTACCAGGAAGTGCTGGCCGATCCGGATAACATCGATCTCAATGTCCGCTTTGCAAAGACCCAGATGGCGCAGGGCGATGCGCTCGGGGCTTCGGCCACGCTCGAGCGCATTCTGCTCATCAACCCTGAGCTGCCCCCGGTGCGCCTGTTCTACGTGCTGGTCCTGTTACGACAAGACCGGCTCGAGGAAGCCCAACGCGAACTGACGCGCTTGCGCCAGGGGCCGCTGCCCGAAGAGATCCGCGCCGAGGTCGAGCAGTACTGGCGCCAAGTGCAGCAGCAGCGCCAGCGCACGAAATTCACCGCCAGCCTCACCAACGGGTATCAGTTTGACACCAACCGCAATGCCTCGGCCTCTTCCAAGGAGCAGTTTTTCAGCAGCTCCCGCATTGCGCTCAGCGGCACCTCGCGCCGTCGCCGCGACACGAGCTGGCTCCAACTCTATAGCCTCGATGTGGCGCACGATTTGGGCACGCAGGGCGGCGACATGCTGGTGGGGGGCTTGGACTACTACCAGGCCGAGCAGACCCTGGTGGATGACCTGGACCTGCAGTCTTTCGCCGGGGAGGCCGGGATGGCGCTGCACACGCCCTGGGTGACGTTCACCCCCCTCGCGGTCGCCAGCCACGTGCAACTCTCCCGCGAGACGTACTTTCGCTCCCAGGGCGTGAAGGTGAAGTTCGACCGCGCGCTGACGTCAAGGCTGCAGCTGGCCAATGAAACGTCCTGGGTGCGCGAAGACGTCAGCGGCATTACGGAAAGCTCTGCCGCAGCCGAACGGCGCGGCGATCAGACGCACACCGACTTTGAACTCTCCGCGTGGGTACACCCCAAGCTGCAACTGATCGGCCACATCGGTTATAACCGCAAGCATGCCAAGGCAAGCTACTACAGTTATCGCGGGCTGGAGCTGGGCGGCAGCCAGTTATGGCTCCTGCCCCGCGCGATGTATCTCTTAACATCCGTCGACTATGCGAATGATTTTTATGACGAACCAGACACCGCCCTGATCGCCCGCAATCGCCATGATAAAGAGCTGGTGGCCTCGGCCACCTACGGCGTGCCGCTGGCCACCCTCCTCCCCGAACGCTGGCAGCCGAGCGGATGGTGCGACCAGCTCTCGCTGGCCTTCACGGTCGAGCAGACCCGCACCGATTCGAATCTGATCAATTACACCTATGCCAACACCAAGGTGAACAGCATGCTGACCAAGCGGGTGGAGTTCTGATGCGTCGGGTAGGCTGGATCGCGTGCGGGCTGCTCGGGACGTTGGGGCTGTCGCCCTTGATCTCGGCTGAACCGCTGCCGCCGAAGACCCTCACACTGCAAGAGGGCCAGGTGGGGGTGGCTGCCGCGGTGCGCGGCCAGGTGTGGCGCGCGGCACC
>JAGVGS010000200.1 GCA_020057015.1 Candidatus Omnitrophota bacterium
ACGGGCCGACCGCGGGCTTGCGACTTGATAACTGCCCCGTGGTTTCCAGCACCGTGAGATATGTCGTCCAGCGGGGTTCCCATCGCACCGGCGAGAGGCACAGGGCCACCAACCGGAGTGCTGCCATCTTGAGCTGAGCGATCCGTGTCGAACCGTGTTCTTTGGGCCAGTAGCGACGGGCGATGTGGTCGATCAATATGTAACGCTTCTCCGACTCAAGCTTGACCGCGCGCTCCAGGTTCCCCACGCGCAAGGCGCGCTTCAATGCTACGAGGGCCAGCGCCTCATCGCCGCCGCGCGTAAAGGCGACCGCGGAGAGTAGCAGCGCGTCTACGTCGTCAGGATCGTGCGCAAGCACACGGTTCAGCCAGGCGAGGGTTGTCACCAAATCGCCTTGCGCCAAGGCGATGTCTGCGCGCGTGAGGGCCTGTTGGGGTGACACGTCGTCCGAAGGATTGGCTTCATGCCACTGCGTCAGCGCGATCTCCACATCTCCTCGTAAGAGGCTATCCCACGCCCGGTTTTCGGAAGCCCACCCGGCAGCGAGGAGCTGCTGCACGTGCGCACGGTAAGCGCGTGCGCTGGCTTGGCTATCGCCGCGCAGGTAGTGGAACAGACCCGTGATCCCGGGCACTGAGGCTTGGAAAAACCGGGTATCCAGCCGCATGAACCGTTCGCGCATCCCAAAGAGCGCGAGCATGACGCAACCCATGACGAACAAACGTTTGGGCGACAATTGAGGAGGATCGGAGGGTGGACGGGCTAGTGCTGGAGTTTCGGGCATCGCTACTTGAAACCCCAAACCCGCTGAAGCGCCGCCAGTGCCGCCGCCGCGGTGTGTTGCGAGGGTCGGTTATCCGAGAGGCGCGTCCACGCCTCGCGGCCCCAGCCGCGCACTGGCTCGTAGCCGGCTTTCATGCGATCGTAATGCTCGGGCCGGGCTTCGGAAAGATCTGTGCCGCCAGCGAGGCGCTTCGCGATGCGCCGCAGCGCCACCACGCGCGGCACGGTGCATTCAAAGAAGTGGAAGGAGGCCCCCTGCGTCTGAGCGATGCGCCGCAGCTGCTGGCGGCCTCTCGCGCGGGAAAACGTGCCGTCGCACACCACGACGCGGCCTTGGGCCAAGCTCTTGCCGGCGCGCTGGATCAGTCGCCGGTACACCGCGTTTGAGACGCGCGGCGCGTATAAGCCATCGGCAAACCCCTGGCCTTGTTTGCGCAGGTGCGCGAACTCCTCCAAGCGGATCTCATCGGTGCGCAGCCACACCGCGCCCAGCGTCTCGGTCAGATGCCGCGCGAGCGTGCTCTTCCCGGTGCCGATGAGCCCACCCACTAAAATCAGGCGCGGCGGGGCGAATTGCCGCGCATAGTCCACGGCCAGCGCAAAATGCCGCCGGGCCAGCCTGCGGATGCGCCGGCCCGCTGGCGTGCGGGGGTGCTGCTGCCAGGCAAAGCCGCGCACTTTGCCGCGCACCAGGCTGCGGTGGCACTTGTAGAAGGCCGCCACCGCATCGAACGTTGGATCATGAAAGGCCCGCCGGTAGGCCGCGGCCAGCACCGCGGCCAGAGGCTGCCTGCCGCGAGACTCCAGGTCCATCAACAGAAAGGCGAAGTCATTCACGACATCGCCGCAGCGAAACGCCGGCTGAAACTCCACGCAATCGAAGACATTGGGCAGGCGCGTGAGGCAAATGTTCTCGCAGCGCAGATCGCCATGCCCGTCGATGATGCGCCGCTCGCGCACCCGTCGCGCCAGGGTCGGCTTGTGCAGCGCCAGAAACTGCCGGTACGCAGCCTCGAGGCGCTGCCGCTGCGTCTCGGTCAGCAGCGACCCAAGAAACGGCGCGCATTCAGTCAAGTTGCCCAGCACCAGGCGCGAGATAGCCTCGGGCGTGCCGTAGCGGTCGATGTCGCGGCTGCGCGAGGCGTTGCGGAAAAATGGCATCAGGCGCCCGGCCAGGCCTTGCATGTCGCGCCGGGTCACCTGCCGCCTAGCCACCAGCTGATCGAGCATGCGATTTTCCGGCAAGCGGCGCATCTGCACCACCCACTCGATGACGCGCCCGCGCCCGCCCAGCCGCAGGGCACCTGCCGCTGCCACAATCGGCACGATGCCGAGGTAGATGTCCGGGGCCAGCCGGCGATTCAAGGAAAGCTCGAGTCGGCAAAACTTCTTGCGCAGGCTCAGTGTGGACGCATCGAGAAAGGGAAATTTGACCGGTTTCTTGAGCTTGTAGGCGTAGTCGCCGGCGAGGAACACCTGGGAGACGTGCGTTTCGCGGCGCTCCACCGCCCGCACCGGGTGCGGATAGCTACTGGGACGAGAGAGGAAGCGGACCACCTGTTGTTCGTGGGTAGTCATGAATGCGGTTATTCTACACAACCCGGTGCGCCACGGCGACTTGAGTTTTTGTCCGCGACTTGCTAGAGTAAGGAAGTCGACATGTTGCGACGCCGGTTCGTTTGGATAGGCGCTCTCCTGGTAGCCCTCCTCTGCCTCAGCCCCCCCGCGGCCCGCTCGACGGCATTCGAGGAGGACGCGACCGACATCGGCAGCCCCGGCGGCAAGCTGGCCCGCGGCGGCCTGAATCTCGTGACCGGCTGGATGGAAATTCCCGTCCGGATCCACGAGACCTCGCAGAACTCCGGGGTCACGATGAGCTTCACCTGGGGCTTGCTGCGCGGCATCGGCCACGCGTTCGTGCGCACGGCGGCCGGCGCGTATGAGATCATCACGTTCCCCTTCCCCGCCCCTCCGGATTACCAGCCCGTGATCCAGCCTGAGTACATCTTCTCCGAATCAGCCACGGCCGGCAACGACCACGATTTTTGATTCACTCGCGAGCATCCGTCAGTGCCAGAGCCGCCATGGGGAATGGCGGTAGGGTCCCCAGGGTAACGTAGGCTACCCGGAGGTGGGCATGGAAACGGGTCGGGCGCTCGTCAACGAGTTCGTGGTCGTCCCGCTGCAAGCGGCGCTTCAGCAGCTGCTGTCGTTTGCGCCGGTTATCCTCGGCGCGCTGCTGATCCTGCTGATCGGCGGTGTGATCGCCAAGGTGCTCGAGCAGCTGATCACGCGCGGGCTCAAAGCGATCGGGGCGGATAAGCTCGCCGAGGAAGTGCAGCTGGCGCGCATCCTCACGCGCGGCGGCGTGCGGCGCAAGTTCTCAGAGCTCGTCGGAGCATTCATCTACTGGATCGTGATGCTCGCCTTTGTGATGACGGCGCTTAACGCGCTGCAGCTGACCGTCGCGGCCCAACTGCTGCAAGCGCTCATCGAATTCCTGCCCAATGTCCTCGCGGCGGTGTTCATGCTGGTGGTGGGCATTTTCGTGGCGGTGTTCGTCTCAACGACGGTGCGGACTGCTGCGATCAACCTGGGCGTCTATCACGCGCAGCTGTTAAGCGAGGCGGTGCAGACGATCATCATCGTGTTTGCCATCGCCGCTGCCTTGCAGCAGCTGCGCATTCAGTTTGTGGGGGAAGCGTTTCTCATCATCTTGGCCGGTGTCAGCCTGGCCTTAGGCCTGGCATTCGGACTGGGTTGCAAGGATCAGGTGGGCCGCTGGGTCAGCAGCCTGACCGATCAGTTGCAAGCCGCGCGCAAGAAGTAGGCTAGCGCACGCATGTTGTTAGGCCGGCGGTCATCAGGCATTTGGATGGTGGCCGCCGGCCTTCTTGTCTCGACACCGGCGTGGGCGCTGATCGCTTGGACGCTCAACACCGAGCAGTTCACGCCTGCGGAGGTCGCGACACTTGAAGCGGTGCTGCAGACCCTTGAACCCCTGGTCACCGCAAGAAAGCCGGATGGGACCGCTAACATTCTGACCTGGCAAGCCCTCTACGACCTCCTGGAACCAAAAGCGCAAAGCTTCCTGGATGCGTTCCGGGCGCTGCGCGGGGCTCAGCTGGGGGCGACGGCCCGCTATTTCGGTGAAAGTGAAGCGCCGGACCTCATATCGGTCGGCGATGAATTTATCCTGAAGGCCGGCATCCGCACCCGACTGGACCCGCAGTTCTTGCCCCGCCCGGTGTTCGAGGCCTATCAGCGCATGATGGCCGCGATGCAGCAAGACTTAGGCCGCCGGCTGTATGTCGAGTCCGGGTATCGCTCGCCGGCGTATCAGCTCTATCTCTTCTTGTACTATATGCCCAAGCACGGCCACTCGATCCGGGAGACCAACCGCTTCGTCGCCCTGCCCGGCCACAGCGAGCATGGCAACCCCGGGCGCCAAGCCATCGATTTCATCAACGAAGCCGGCATCAACGGCGAAGACCATCCCGAGGAGTTCGAGGCGCTGGAGGAATACCGCTGGCTGCAGCAGCATGCTGCGGCGTTTGGCTTCACCCTCTCCTATCCCCGCGACAACGCCGAAGGCACCACCTTCGAGCCCTGGCACTGGCATTATGAAGCCTAGCCCGGCCGCCTCCCGGCCGGGGCTGGTGCGATCGCTTGGCACCTTCGATGCCACGATGCTGGTCGTGGGCTGCATCGTCGGCGTGGGCATCTTCCGCTCCGCCAGCTCCATCGCCAACCATCTGCAGTCGCCTGGCCTCATCTTGCTGTTGTGGGTGCTCGGCGGCTTGCTCTCGCTGTGCGGAGCACTCTGCTACGCTGAGCTGGCCGCGTTGTTTCCTTCGACCGGCGGCGACTATGTGTATATCACGCGCATCTACGGCCGGTTCTGGGGCTTCCTGTTCGGCTGGACCAAGCTCTTCGTCGAGCGCACCGGCACGATCGCGATCCTAGTCTTCTTCTTTGCCGAGTATCTCAGTCGCGTCATCCCCTACCCTCCTGTCGCCCAGCGCGCGCTGGCCGTAGCCGTCACCTTGCTGCTGACATGGGTGAACGTTGCCGGCATTCGCTGGGGCACGCTGGTGCAGAATCTCTTTACGCTCGTCAAGATCGGGGCGCTGGCGATCG
>JAGVGS010000203.1 GCA_020057015.1 Candidatus Omnitrophota bacterium
GCGCCGCAGACTAGCCCCAGCGCGAGCAGGACTCCGGTGCCTCGGAGGTGAAGCTTAGGACGCACGGGCCCTGCGGCTGATCGCTTGCCGGAGCTCTCGGCGCTTGCGCTCGCTGGGCTTTTCATAGTGCTTTTTCGCCTTCAGCGCTTTCAAGACACCTTCGCGCTCCAGCATGCGCTTGAAGCGGCGGAGTGCTTTTTCGAGTGATTCGTCGTCGCGGACTTCAACACGAGGCATAGGGTTCCCCTGTAGTTAAGCGATTATCCTAGGCTAAATCTCCTGCCCTGTCAAGCCTCAGGCACCACCGAGGCGGCGCTCAGTCATGCTCGGCCCACCCGGCCTCGCCCAACAGCGGCACAAAGGCGCAGTGCGCGATGTCCTCGCGCTGCAAGGCGCCCTGGTGCTTTTCGATCCGCAGTAGCATCTGCGCATCGCTCGGCCCCACCGGCAGCACCAGGCGTCCGCCCTCAGCCAGTTGGTCGACCAGCGCCGGCGGCACGCGGGGTGCGGCCGCGGCTACGAGGATGGCGTCGAACGGCGCGTTCCCCGGCCAGCCAAGCGATCCGTTGCCTGCGGAAAACTGCACATGCGAGTAGCCCAGCCGTTGCAAGCGGCGCTGGGCGCTCTCGAGCAGCGTCGGCAGGCGTTCGATCGCGAATACTTCCAAGGCCAGCTCCGCCAGGATGGCGGTCTGATACCCGGACCCGGCGCCGATTTCCAGCACGCGCTCATGGCCCTGCAGCCGCAGCTGCTCGGTCATCAGGGCCACCATATACGGCTGGCTAATGGTCTGCCCCTCGCCGATGGGGATCGGATGGTCTTCGTAGGCTTGGGCTTGAAAATCATCCGGCACGAACAGATGGCGCGGCACGCGCGCAAAAGCCCGCAGCACGCGCTCATCGCGGATGCCGCGGCAGGCGAGCTGCTCGCGCACCATGCGCGCTCGGGCTGCGGCCAGGTCCATCAAGGACGCCTGCTCAGGCGCCGTGCGAGCAGGGCCAGAAACCGCCACGTGTCGCGCGCCGGGCGGATGTGGCTGCGATGCTGCTTCGGATCGTAGAGGCTCTTCACCGGGACGGAGATGATCTTCCAGTGCTTGGCCGCTGCCGCGAGGATGATCTCGGTCTCGATGTCATAGCGGGTGGCCGACAGCGGCGAGATGGCCTGCAAGAGCTCCCGCCGCAGCAGCCGGAAGCCGCACTGCGAATCCGGGATCGGCTGGCGCGTGAGCAGGGAGATGAGACGCGACATCACGCGGTTGATCACGCGCCGCAGCGGCGGCATCGCGCCGGCCGATGAGCCCATGCGGTTGCCCAGCACCAGGCCGGCATGCTGCACTTCCCCGGCGCGGATCAGCGCAGGGATTTCCTCCGGATCATGCTGGCCATCGCTATCCAGCGTGATGATGCCGTCAAAGCCTGCGCGCAGGGCATGGTCGAAGCCGGTGCGCAGGGCTTTGCCCTTGCCCTCATTATGCAAGTGGCTGATGACCAGCGCCCCAGCCTCGGTGGCTAAGGCCACCGTCTGATCCACCGAGCCGTCATCGATCACAATGGCCGCCACCCCATGCTGTTTGACGCGGCGCACCACCTGGGCGATCGTCTGCGCAGCTTGGTAGGCCGGAATGATGGCGCAATAGCGCCCGTTGAACCCGTTGGCCTTCGGCGCGGGCATCATGAGGCCTCCGGCAGCGGCTCAAAGAGCAGCCATTGGCTCGCGTAGTGCTGCACTTGGCGGCGCAGGGCTTCGGCATAGCGCTGCGTCAGCCCCGCGACATCAGCCAGCCGGCGTCGCCAGGCCGGCGGCTGCAGCGGCGGCTCGATGATCAGTCGAAAGCGCCCAGCTCCCTCGCGCACAAAAAACACCGGCACCGCCGGCACCTGCGCTTGCAGGCTGAGCAGGGCCGGGCCGCTGGGTAGCAGCAGCCGATGCCGGCCCCACGTCACGGCAACGTTATGCCCGGTGAAATCCCGATCCGCCACTAGGCCAAGCCAGCGCCTGTTCCGTAGCACGCTCAGCGCCTGGCCCCGCGCGCCCGCTCCCAAGGCGATGGTTTCCAGCCCGCAGCGTCGGCGCTGCCCGGTAAAGAGCCCATCGATGCGGCGATCGGCATGCGGCCGCACCACGGCGGTCAGCCCCGGGCCGAGGCGGTTCAGCGTGACCGCCCCCAGCTCCCAGTTGCCCAGATGGGCCGAGAGCAGGATCGCCCCGGTGCCGGCGCGCTGCAGCGCGGCTAAATGATCCCTGCCTTCGATGGTGACATGAGGCCGATGGCGATGCATCGAGAAAAACTCCACGAGGTAGCGGCCAAAATTCCGAAACACCTCGCGGACCAACGCGCTCTGCGGCGGCACCACGTCCTCTTGGTTGAGGCTCAAGTTGTGGGCGACCTGGCGGCAGAGGTCCGGCCGGCTGCGCCATTGAGCATCCGCCAGCTGTTCGATCAGCCATTGGCTGACCGGGGCCGGCAACAGGCGGCTGCCCCACTGGGCCAAGACATACGCTTCAGGCGCGCCCGGCATGCTCACTCCACCGCCCCGGCGAGCGCCGGCCGCATCGCCGCCTGGCGGGCGTGCGTCTCTGGAGTCGAGGCTAAGGCGCGAATCAGTCGGGCGGCATCAAAGGCCGCGTTGGGGTGGGCCAGCTCGGTGATACGGCGGCGCAGCACCTCGAGGCGATCGGGGCTTTCCAGTAAGTCGCGCACCGTCTGGCGCACCGTGTGCGAGGGGCCGGCCTGCACCGCCGCTCCTTGAGAGAGCAGGAAGCGCGCGTTATACGCCTCCTGGCCTGGAATGGGATTCACGATGACCAGCGGCAGGCGTTTGGCCAGCGCCTCCGAAGTGGTCAGGCCCCCCGGCTTGCTGATGAGCAAGGTGGCGATGTGCATGAGCTGCGGCACGGCCGGGGTATACCCCAGCGGCAAGACCCGATGGCGGAACGTCTGCCGAGTGAGCCAGCGCAGCAGCGGCCGGTTCGTGCCGGTGAGCACGACCAGTTGGCAAGGTTGCGGCAGCGTGTCCAGGCTGCGCACAATGTCGCGCAGCTGGCCGAAGCCCGAGCCGCCGCCCATGATGAGCACGATCGGTTGTGCGAGGTCCAGCCTGAACTGGGTCGCCACGGCCTGCGCGTCCACGGGCTCCAGAAAGGTCGGGTCAATGGGGATGCCCAGCACGTGGACTTTTTCCGCCGCGACGCCTCGCACCAAGAAACGGCGCTTCACCTGCTCCGAGGGCACGACGTAGGCCTCCACGGCATCATGGAACCAATACAGGTGGGGCGCGTAATCGGTGAGCACGCCCACCAGGGGGATGTGCAGGCCGTGACGTTTTTTGAAGTCCGCTACGATGCCGCAGGGATACGCTTGCGTGCAGGCGATGACATCCGGCCGCACCGTGGTCAGCAGCTGCTCGAGCTTTTTGGCGTGGTAGCGGTGCACCAGCGAGCGAAAGTAGACGACCTGCCGATGCACGGCGGGGTTGTCGTAGAGGTATTCCCAGATGTCCGGCTGGTGCCGGATGAGGGAGAAGTAGGAGCGCGCCATGGCCCAGCGCACGAACTGGCTGGTGTACTCAAAGGCGTCGACGCGGGCGATGTGCGCGTCGGGCTCGAGGCGACGCAGCGCCTCCTCGAGGGCGAGGCTCGCCCGGGCATGGCCCGAGCTCGTGGTGAGCGTGATGTGCAAAAGCAGAAAGCGCCGTTGGCTCATGGTGGGCACCCCTGGGTGCCGC
>JAGVGS010000154.1 GCA_020057015.1 Candidatus Omnitrophota bacterium
CAGCGGTGCGTTAGTCGCTGGGCTTTCGATATCAAGATCGGCCCACGCGGTGGCCGCCAACCCGCCTGATTGCATGCAGTAGCGCTGCGACGATCCCTTGATCTGAGACAGGATGGTAATCGCCTCTGTGGCGCGCGCGCGCTCAGCGGCCTTGTAATAGCCGGGCAACGCGAGCGATGCTAAGATCCCCACGATGATGACCACCATCAACAACTCAAGCAGCGTAAACCCGCTGCGTTGGTTTCGTCTGCCACTCATGGCGAACCTCTCTTGTTTCATGCTGAAGCCACACGCTACACGGCACCCGACCATGCGTCCACCGCACGGCCACTGGTTCACTCGAGAGCGTCTTGCGTCTTGCGCCATGCCGCCTCCTCTCATTCGGGTTGAATGCTTACAGGGAGCCCCCGCCGCTGGACATTTTGAAAATCGGCAGGAACACGGAGAGGACGATAATGAGCACGAGCCCGCCCATGACCACGATAGCCACGGGCTCAAAGAGTTTGCTCATGCGGGCGATAAAAACTTCCACCCGTTCCTCATAGTATTGGGCAACGCGCGCCATCATCTTGCCCAACTCACCGATCTCCTCTCCCACCTGTACCATCTGAATGGCCATGGGGGAAAACAAGCCGCACTCTTCCATCGGCTGCGCCATGGTCTTGCCCTCCTTCACATACTCTTTGATCAGGGCGATGCCCTGCCCGTAGACACGATTCGTCGCGCTGTTGCACATGATTTCCAGGCCCGACAAGAGCGGCACGCCGCTCTCGATCAGCGTGGTCATGCCCCGAAAGAATTCCGCGATCTGGACATTGATAAAGAGATTTTTCAAGCCCGGCAGTTTGAGCACGACCCGATCCAGCAGCCAATGCCCCGCCTCGGTGGCGAAGTATCTTCGGATCACCCAGATGCCCCCCGCCCCGCCCAGCAGCAGCACGACCCAGTACTTACGCGCGAAATAGCTGATGTTAACGAGAGCCTGGGTGAGCGGCGGCAGGGTCATGTTCATCGCTTCAAACATGCCGGTAAACTTGGGGATGACGACGTAGATGAACACGATCATCACGCCAATGGCCATGACGATTAAGAACGCCGGGTAAGTCAGCGCCGTCTTCACCTCGTTCTGCAAGTGGTTGGCCGACTGGAAATGCTGGGCGAGCTGTCGCAGCGACTGCCCCAGATGGCCGCTCGCCTCGCCGGTTTCCACCAAGTTGAGCCACATGTTGGAGAAGACGCGGGGATGCTTCGCCAGCGCGTCCCGGAAGGTCCGGCCGCCTTCGACGTCGCGCGTCACCTCTTCGAGGGCCATCAGCATCGTGCGGCTCTCCACCTGCGCATTGATCACCCGTAGTGATCGGAGCAGAGGAATCCCGGCGTCCACCAAAGCCGAGAGCTGCTGGCAGAGCAACACCTGGTCTTCCGTGGTCACCCGGCCGTGCAGTCGCCGCGAGGCCATAGGCTTCACCGGGGCTTGCTTGGCCGCCGCCCCCGCCTCCTTGACCGAGGTGACGAGCAGTCCGCGGCGCTGGAGAATGCTCACGACCTCTTCGGTCATTTTGGCATCAACCCAGCCGTTCTGCACAGCGCCGGCCTGATCGCGCGCGGTATAGGCGTACTTCGGCATCACTTAGCGCTCCAACAGCACGACCCCCTCGAGCTCTTCAAGGCTCGTGAGGCCGGCCCGGGCTTTCTTCAGTCCCTCATCCCACAGCGTGGACATGCCCCCCTTGGCCGCCACGTCCTTGAGCACGTGCGCCGGCGAGCCTTTCGCGATCTCATCGCGCAGCTCGCGGGGCAACGTCATGACCTCGTAGACCCCCAGCCGCCCGCGGTACCCGCTACTGCTACATTTGTCGCAGCCCTTGGCGCGGTACAGCAGATCCTCCGTGATCCCAAAGCGATTGCGGATCTCTTGAATCGGCTCGTAGCCCTCCTTGCACCCCTCACACAGCTTACGCAACAGGCGTTGCGCCACTACCAGGCTGATCGTGGAAGAGAGCAAGTACGGGGCGATGCCGATGTCCACCAGCCGGCTCACCGCGCTGGGCGCATCGTTCGTATGCAGCGTGGTAAACACCAGGTGGCCGGTCAGGGCGGCCCGCACGCAGATCTCAGCGGTTTCCTGGTCGCGTGTCTCGCCCACCATGAGCACATCGGGGTCCTGACGCATAAAGGAGCGCAAGCCGGCCGCGAAGGTCAGCCCGATCGAAGGCTTCACCTGCACCTGATTGATGCCCTCGAGACGATACTCCACCGGGTCCTCGACCGTGAGCACGTTCCTCGTCGGCTCGTTGATCTCGTTGAGGGCGGCATAGAGCGTTGTGGATTTGCCCGACCCGGTCGGCCCGGTGATCAGGACCAGGCCGTAGGGATCGCGGATCGCGCTGCGAAACGCCTCAAGCGCCTTTGTTTGGAACCCCAAGCGCCCGAGGTCCAGGAGCGCGGGGGACTTATCCAGAATGCGGATCACAATCTTCTCGCCGTAAATGGCGGGCACGGTGGAGACGCGGAAATCGATCGAGCGGCCCTCCATGCTCATGCTGAAGGCCCCATCCTGCGGCAAGCGCTTCTGCGCGATATCCATTTTGCAGAGGATCTTGATGCGCGAGATAATCGCCGGGTGCAGGTGCTTCGCCGGCGCAGAGATCTCATGCAGCGCGCCATCGATGCGGTAGCGCAGGCTGAGCTTGTCCCGGAAGGGCTCCACATGGATATCGCTCGCGCGCTCTTTGATGGCCTGGCGGATAATGAGGTCCACCAGGCGGATGACCGGGGCCTCCTCCGCGGCCTGCTTGAGCCGATCGAGGTCCAGCTCCGGGTCCTCGGCAGCCTCATCGTCCTCCGTCTCTTCGAAGGACTCGCCAATCGCCTTTTTGAGCATCGAATCGTCGCCGTAGAACTGCTCAATCGCCCACTCCAGATCGGCCTTGGTCGTCACCACCGGGTTGATCTCGCAGCGCGAGAGGCGTACCAGGTTATCCATGGTGATGAGATCGAGCGGGTTCACAAACGCGACGGTGAGTGAATTGAGCGTTTTCGCAATCGGCAGGACGCAGTGCTGGCGGGCGAATTCTTCCGTCACGCACCGCTCAAGCCCTTCCCCTTTTTGGGGCGCGAGCAGGCCCGAGGACTTGGACGCGTAGGGGATGCTCAGCTGGCGGCTCAGCGAGGTGGCAATATCAAGCTCCGTCACCAGCCCCAACTCGACGAGCACTTCGCCGATACGCTTGCGGGTGCCCCGCTGCACCTCGAGGGCCTTCGCCAGCTGCTCGGGGGCGAGCACCTTGCTGTTGATCAGGATTTCGCCAAGCTTTTCAGCGGATTTCAGCATGGCCATGAGATCACTCCTTCACCGCGCCTGGCCCACGTCAGGGCTGTTCATGCGCGATCAGCGCCTCTTCGATCGATTGCCCCCGCACATCCCCCGAGGGCTCCTGCTCGCGCAGGCTCATCGGCGCCACCGCCACGGCTGTCGTCTCTACCGCCGGCTCATCAATGATGGTCGGAGTCACGAACACCAGCAGCTCGCTGGCATTATTGCTGTTCTCCTGATTCTTGAACGCCTCGCCGAAGATGGGAATGCCCGAGAGAATCGGCGTGCGCCGGAATGCCACCTCCTCCGAACGGTCGATCAGCCCCCCCAGCACGAGCGTGTCCCCGCTGCGAATGCGCACAAGCGTGCGCGCGCTGCGGGTCTTCGGGTCGCGCGGGGTCGCCTGGGTGGAGGGGACGTTCGTGAGCTTGGAGGCCACTGTTTTGGTGACCGCCGGCTCCACCAGCATGGTGATGTACCCGTCAGCATTAATCTGGGGGGTGACACTCAAAATGACCCCGGTCTTCGTACGCTCCGGCTCGCTGCTTGACGTGCCGGTGGATTGCTGCGCCGAGGTTTTCAAGCCGATGGCTTCGTCTGATGTCAAACGGATCACCGCGGTTTCATTGTCGAGCGTGAGCACCTTGGGGCGCGCGAGGATCTTCGTATCGGTGTCCGATTCAAGCGCCTGCAGCACCGCCAGGGCCGAGGTGGTCCCCGTCGAGCCGAACGTCACGCGGCCGAGGGTGATCTCTGGCGGGTCAGTGCGACTGCGCCCCTGATCACCGAACATCTGGGAAAAGGGAAAGCGCGTCTCGCGACTGGCCGGCAGGATCGAAAACAAGTCGCCCTCGGAGCCGGTGCCCCATTCCACGCCGAGATCTTTCGATTTGGAAAGGGTCGTTTCAATCAGCTCGGCGTCGATCAGAATTTGCGGCGTCCGCACATCGAGCGTGGCTAGGGCGGCTTCAATGCGCGGGAAATTGCTCGCCACATCGGTCACGATCATGCTGTTGGTGCGCGTGTCGACCACGACGGTGCCCTGCTCGGTCAACAGCTCCTGAATCACGGTGTCGATGCCCACCGTCTCGTTGGTGCCGCCTCCTGAACTGCCGCCCGCGTCCTCCGAGTCTCCGGCTTTGGCGGCCTCATAGGGGGTCCGGCTGCTGAAGGCCGCGGCGGCCTTCGTGAGGATGGCCTTCGAGATCCGCGCGTAGCGCAGCTTATACAACCGACTGATGAGCGTCGGGGCCGCCTGCGCAGGCTCAGCCATTTTCGCGCTGACAATGTAGATGTCGCTGCCTTGTGGGCGCTCGTAGGTCAGGTTGCCGGCGCGCAGGATCTGGTCCAGCGCATCCATGACCGCGACGTCCTCAAAGTACAAGGTGATGAGCGCCTCGCTCACTTCTCCGCTGGCGATGACGTTGATGCCGCTCTGCTGGGAGAAGACGCGCAAGACATCCTTCAGCGGCGCGTCCTGAAATTCCATCGACAGCCGGACCGGCTTCACCCCGGCAAGGTGCTCCGAGGTGTCGGCGGCGAGGTCGGTGCTGGCCACCCCGGGCTCGACGGCGCGGATGCCCTCTTCCAGCGAAGGAATAGATTCTTCCGCCACGGCAGAGGGCGCCCGGCACAAGATCAAGCCCCACGACAGCATCGCCAGCCCAACAAACCGCATTGCCACCTCCCTCATGCTGCTCAACGCATCCGTGATCGCGCCGCGCTCTCCCCCGAGAGCGGAATACCGTAGGTTACAGGCTTGCCTTCGTGCTCAATCGTGACCCCGAGGCGCTCAATCGCCAGAATCGGATGGCCCAGTACTTGGTCGCCGAGACGGTAGAACTTGCCGCCAATCAGCGCCTGCGGCTGCGCGCCGCCCCACACGACACCTTGAACCGCCAGTGCGGGTGGAGCGCTGGCACGCGAAGACGTTGCAGAGAACGCTGAGGCGCCCGGGGGCACTGTACTAGGTGCAGCGATCACTTGCTGAGGCAGATAGGTGACCATCGGGTCGCGCAGTTCCTGTGCCAGATACGCAACGAGCAGCGGTTTGCGGGCCACAATCACAGGAGCTGGCTCGGATGCGAGTGCCAGGCGCTCATGATAGCGCTGGATAAGGCTCGGCAGCGTGCCGGGGGCTGATGCGCCGGCTGCCACCGCCGCCGAGACGCTCTTTCGGGGCAAGAAAAAAGCTTTCGCTGGCCCAAGGACCAGTACCCCCACGAACAGAAGCGCGAGCCCTCCCACGAGCCGCTGTTCGAGCTTGGTCTTCTGAGGACTCGCAATAGCAGGCATGGCTCAGGGGCCTCCGACCAGACGGCCAGACCCGGGCTGATTGACCACCGGAGGGGCA
This sequence comes from Candidatus Omnitrophota bacterium, assembly GCA_020057015.1. Lineage (GTDB taxonomy): Bacteria > Omnitrophota > Gorgyraeia > Aquiviventales > Aquiviventaceae > JAGVGS01. The sequence goes on from JAGVGS010000154.1 coordinate 5,670, forward strand.
TACAGCGTACTCATCGTCACGCTAATGCTGGCACGAGCGTCGGCCACGTTGACCGGAGGGGCTATTTCCAGACGATCCACGCGAATAAACGCTGCGCTCGCTTCCACATCGGCCAGCAGCGCGCCGATCTCATGGTAGGTGGCCAGGAACTGAAATTGGGCAGACAAGCGCGTGAAGCTGGACAGAGGCTTTGGCGCCTCCTGTGAGATGCGAACCAACTGCACGCGGTGCGCTTGCGCGAGGTTGGTGACCTTGCTCACGAGCCACGCGGTGTCCACCTCTTGAGGCAAGGCTTGCTGATACCCCTCCAGCTCTTGCAACAGTGCGGCAGTGGTGCGTTGCGCATCCTGATCCGCTTGCTCTTGGACAATCTGCGTTTGAATCAAGCGCACTTGCCCCTCATGGCCACCATGAATCCAATGATAGCCCATGAAGCCGGCCACTGCAACTCCTACAGCCGCAGGCAGAAGTGCGGAGGGTCTCATCGCTTAGAACCTCGCCTCATTCTGGCAGGTGAGCTGAAACGTGTGGTAGTTGGCATCCGGCCTCGTGGTGGTTGCCGCATCAATCTGCCCTAACCGTGTGGTGCTGAACACCCCCAGCGTCATCGCGCTGCGCCGCACCTGTTGCTCAAAGGATTGAATGGCCGTGACCTCTTGTTCGGTCTGGTTGAGATAACACGCCCCCTTGACCGCCAACTTCGGATAGGCCTTGCCTTGTGGATCGAGTGCTGCCTCGTAGGTAATCGAGGTGAACCACAAGCCTTCCGGCCGCGCTTTGGCCAGGGCATCGAGCTGGGTCGCCACGCTCGTGCGCTCATCAATAATGCGCTTCAGGAGCTCCAGCTGCCCCTGCGCGCTGTTCTGCAGGGGCTTCAGTTGCTCAGCGCTCATGCTGCTCAGGCCATACCCGACATCCCGCCGCGCCTGGATCAGCTGCTGTAATTGCCGATGACGGCCGCCGACCTTTGTGGTCCCCGTGAACCACATCAGACCTAGGCCGATAGCTACGACCACCGCCGCGCTCATGACATGGCCTGGCCGTAAATCTTTCAGGCTCTCGAGCGCGGCCATTTTCGAGAGCGCCGCGCCGCTCAGTGCGGCACTGGCCGGGGCGTCCTTGGCTTCGCTGCGCCGCAGGAAGTCAAGCCCTGCTTTGTCGTGCCCGGCCTGCAATAAGCCTACTGCTGAGGCGAAACTGAGCGGGATGCTGCCCTCCAAATGAGGCGCTAGCAGATTGGTGCCTAAGGCCACCGGCACGTGCAGCGCTTCCGAGAGCGGACGCAGCCAGCCAGCCAAGCGTGTTTCCTCACCGAAGAGATACACGCCACCAATGTGGGTGGAGGGATACTCCCGCAGGAAGAAATCGATGGAGACGCTCAGTTCGCTGAGCACGCGCTGGCCGTTCGTATCCAACCCCGCGGCAGGGTCTTCTGCCGGGGCAGCGGCCTCTGCCTCGCTGCTGAGCAGGATGTCGCGTGTCAGATAGGGCAGGCCGCCCTTCACGATGGCTAAGTGCGCGGCCCCTTGCTCAATATCCACGACGCAGGCGAACTCCTGCACCCCAGGCGCGGCTCCGGCGCCAGCCGCCAGACGCGCCAGCCCCACGCTGCGTGGTTCGATCACGGTGGGCGCGATACCGCAGCGCCGCAACACCCCGAGGAGCCGTTGCAGGGTGTCCTCCTGAATGGCCGCAAAGACGATGTCGAGTTGATTCGGCACCGGCGAGGGATGCACGCGGTAATCCCAGACCAAGGATTCCATCTTGAAGGGGATGAACTTGCGCGCCTCGAAGGGGATGGCCGCCTCCCACTCACTCTTGGGAAGATTCGGGATCGTGAAGAAGCGCAGCAAGACATCCTGCGTGGGCATGCCGACAGCCAG
>JAGVGS010000107.1 GCA_020057015.1 Candidatus Omnitrophota bacterium
CCGCTTCGATGCTGTCGATGCGCTGGAGTTCTACGGAGAGCCTGACGTGACGCGCTTCTACAACATGCAGGTGTATTGGCTCAACTTCGAGGCAGACAGCCCAGCGCGCATGACAACCCGGCAGAATGGCGATGCGCGCGGCTTCGAGGTGCTCAGCTACCCGCACACGCTGCACCTAGAGGGCAACGAGGCGTATTACTCCGAATCGCCCACCGACGCGCATTGGTTCTTTGACCATGAAATCTATGCCGGGGACAGCTACGACATCACGCTGGACGTCGATCAGCTCGCCCACACCGGCGAGGACGCCAAGCTCATCGTGGGACTGCAAGGGCTCTCTACGTGGGGCTACGGCGACAGCGCGCACAAGCGCCAGCACGCCCTCCTGCGCCTCAATGGGGAGCAGGTCGGCGAGCACGAGTGGGACAATGATACGTATGCGCGCCTGGTGCTCTCCGTGCCGGTGAACCAGTTGCAAGAGGGGGCCAATGTCCTCACCGTCGAAGCCACCGATGAGGAGGGGACCCTGGAGCAATTCTTCATGGTCGATGCGGTGCACCTGACCTATCCGCGAAAACTCGTGGCCGGCGAGGAGGGCCTCGCCTTTCGCACCGCGGCGCGTCCGAAGGCGCGCTACACCATCGAAGCCCTCCCCAGCGCCGAGGTCCTCGCCTATGAGCTGCACAGCGATGGCGCCGTGACCCACATCGTCGATCCGCTCGTGGAGGTGGAGGGCGAGCACTACCGCGTCTCGCTGGCCGATGGCACGCTGCGCGGGGTCTCGTTGCTGGAGCTCAGCACGGCCGAGGCAGCAGAGCCCGGCTCCGACGCGCTGCTGGAGCCGGCGCGCACGAAGACCCGCCGCCATTATGTGGTGGTGCCGGCCTCAGCGGTAAAGACCGTGGCGGCCTTAAGCTACCATGCGCCTTCTGAGCTGGAGATCAAGAACCTGCCTGCGTATCTCGTGGTGGCACCTGCGGTCTTCCATGAGACCTTGAAGCCGTTCGTGGAGCATCGTCAGGGCCTGCTGGTTGATCTCGAAGAGGTCTACAATCTGTTCAGCTATGGCCTGCCAGAGCCCCAGGCGCTGCGCCGCTTCCTCCTATTGGCCGCCGAGCATGGGGCGAAGATGGCACTGCTGGTGGGCGATGGGCACTTCGACTACCGCAATTTCCAGGGCAGTGATGTGCCGCAATACGTGCCGGTCGCGCTGGTGCCCAACCGCTTTGGAGAAACAGTCTCAGACGCGTACTACGCCACCCCAGAGGGGGCGCTGGTGCCGAAGCTGGCCCTTGGCCGCTGGCCGGTGAATTCCGTTGAAGAGTTGCAGGCAGTCATTGAGAAGACCTTGGCGTATGAAGGGCAGGCCAGCCACGGCGCGGTGATGCTGGCCGATGATGAGCCGGTATTCCGCGCCACCCTCGATCAACTCGCTCAGCAATTACCCTATCCGGATGAAGTCGTGCGCATCAACTATGGCGAGTACGACGCGCTGGGCGCCAAAGCCAAGCTGCTGGAAGCCGTGAACAGCGGCACCGGTCTGCTGGCGTACGATGGCCATGGCGGGGTGCAATTGTGGTCCTCGGCCCAGCTGCTGACGGCTGGCGATGTTGACACGATGACCAATGAGGGTCAGTATCCGGTGTTGCTGGCCCTAGGCTGTCTCTCTGGTTATTTTGGGTATCCCGTCGACATGGACAGCTTGGCTGAGACGCTGCTGCGCGCAGAGGCTAAAGGCGTGGTCGCGGCCTTCTCACCCAGTGGCCTCACCTCCTCGGTGGAGCAGCAGACCTTTGCCACCGCCCTCTTGCAAGCGCTCGTGACTGACCACCAATCGCTGGGTACGGCCCTGTTGCACGCGTACCAGGTCGTAGAAGCGCAACTGCCGGCCAGCAAAGCTCAAGCCCTAATCCAGACGTTCAACCTGCACGGCGATCCTGCCCTGACTCTGCGGCTTCAGTAATCCCCCGTCGGAGGCCACCCGTTTTGGGCGCGTCCGTCCATCTCCGGCATGCTATGATGTCGGGCCATGAGGCGCGTGCGCACGGTGTTGCTTGGCCTGGGGGCGAGCCTCTTGCTGCTTGAAGGCGCACTCCGGTGGTGGTGGCCGCAACCGATGTATGCCACACGGGCGAGTCCGCTTGGTTGGGCGCACATCCCCGGAGCGCAGTTGACGTATGCCCGCCAGGAATTCCGCACCCGTATTACCTATAACCGCCTTGGGTTGCGTGACCGCGACTACCCACTCCAGAAGCCCGCGCACACGAGGCGCCTGCTGTGTCTGGGCGACTCGTTCACCGTGGGGATGGAAGTGCCTCACGACCTTGTCTGGACCGAGCAGATAGAGCAGCGGCTCAATACGCCCGGGGCAGGGGCCCCGGCGGTGGAGGTCATCAACGCCGGGGTGCCGGGCTATGGCTTGGATCAAATGAACCTCTTCCTGCGCCGGGAGGGACGAGCGCTGCAGCCGGATCTGGTCATCGTGCTGCATATGGGGTTCTTCGGCCGTGAACTGGGCCATCAGCTCGCCCGTTTGGTCGATGGGCAGCTGGAGCTGCGCGAGGCGCAATTTACGCGCACTCAACAGGCGCTGCGTCGCGTCTTGTCGTGGTGGCGGTTCCATTCCCACGTGGTCGCTGCCCTGTGCGAGTCCACCAAGGGGCTGCCGGGAGTGGCCCGCGTGTACGAGGCGGCACATTTTTGGGGCCGCACACGCCTGGTAGCACAGCAAGCTCTCGGCGCCTTTGAGGCCGCACCGGCCGCACTCACCCCCGAGCTGGCGCTGACCTATGCGTTGTTGGATGACCTGCGGCGGCTGGTGGTCGCTGAGGGAGGGCAGTTGCTGTTGGTGCTAGGTGATGAGCAGGCTGCGCCGTTAAAGGCCTATTGCCGCGCGATGGGAGCGGCCTGCTTGGCGCTGCCCTTTGCGCCGGCACGGTACCCGCTCGATGGCCACTGGAATGCGGAAGGCCACGCGGCCGTGGCCCAGGCGCTCGCACCCTGGATCCAGGACTGGCTTTCGGTTGACTTCCTGCAACCTGCATCATAGACTGCCTGCATGTCTGAGCACGACGTCAGCCTCGGTATCGCCGGTCTGACCTTGCGTTTGCTGGATGACGTTCTCGTGCCTCCCGAATGGCTCACCACCACGTGCGCACCCTTCCAGGTCTCGGCGGCCCCGGCAGCGAACGCGCTGACCGTGGCCATTCATCGCGACCCGTCTTTTGAGCGCGGCGAGGACCAGTTGCACCTGCACCCTGGGCAGGAGCCTGGGGGCTTTCACATGCGCGGGTATGATTTTTTGATCGCGCGCCGCCGCTGCGGGTTGCCCTTTGAGGTGGAGGCGCATCCAGACGCCGGTATGGCCGGGGTGCTGCGCTGGGTGACGAGCTTAGCACTGCTCGAGCAAGGCGGCCTGCTGCTGCACGCAGCTTCCGGTGCCCTGGAAGGTCGTGGGATTATTTGTGCCGGCCCTTCGGGCAGCGGGAAAACCACCCTCTCTCGCTTGCTGCAATCCCATCTGCAGCTGTTTACCGATGAAACCACCGCAGTGCAGTTCACCGGGGCCATGCCGCTGGCCTATGCCACCCCGTTTGCCGGAGAGCTGGGTCCGGTCTCGGGTCCGGCTGCTGCTCCGTTAGAGGTGGTGTGCTTTTTAAAGCACGCAAAGGCTCATGCAGTGCGTGCGCTGCACCCTGCCGAAGCGGTCGAGCGTCTCATGGGCTGCACGTTCTTGCCGCGCGATGGCACCCTGTGGATCACCACAGCGTTGGCGACGGCCGAGCGGCTCGCGCGGGCCGTACCGTGTCTGGAATTGGCGTTTGCTCCTGAAGCCTCAGTCGTGGAGGTGGTGCGCGATGTCCTCGCTCAACCCGTGTCGCCGGCCTGAAATTGCGTGGCGCGTCATCGACGGGGAAGCTGTCGTGGTAAACCCACGGGCCGGCCTCATCTATCCGTTTAATCCGGTCGCCACGCGCTGCTGGGAGCTCGCCGATGGCACGCGCACTGCCGAGCAGATCATCATGGCCCTCTATGAAGAGTTCGATGTGCCGCGCGAGCAGCTCGAGCGCGACATGCAGGCATTCCTCGCCACGCTGCACGAGAAGGGGCTGCTCATGACCGCTACGGTGATGGCAGCAGCGGCGTGATGGGCGGCTGTAGCCAGGGAGGATGCGGCAGCGGGTGCGGTGCTGGGGCCTTGCCCTCAGCGCCCCAAGTGCTTGACCTCACAGATCGCATCGCGCAGTCAGTGCCGTCCAACCCGCTGCGCGTGGAGAGCGCCGAGGCGCGCGAGCATCTGAACCGGATTTTTTTGAAGGTCGACCAGCGCAAAATCCCCTTTTGGACCCACCTCGATCTCACCTACAAGTGCAACACCGACTGTATCCACTGTTACTGCCAGCACCTGGACCCAGCCTTCGGCGGCAAGTACGATAAGCAGGATTTAACGACTGCTGAGATTAAGGGGTTGCTCGACCAGTTGGCCGACTACGGCGTGCTGAATCTCACGCTCTCCGGCGGCGAGCTGCTCGTGCGCAAAGACTTCTTCGAGATCGCGTTTTACGCCAGCCGCGAGAAACACTTTGCCCTCTCGTTTTACACGAACGGCACGCTGGTCAACGAGCGCATTGCCGCGCGCGTTGCGGAGCTTTGCCCGGTGGCGGTGGAGATCAGCCTGCAAGGGGCCACGGCCGAAGTGCACGACTACGTGGTGCAGCGGCCCGGGTCGTTTCAGCGGGTCATCGCTGCGGCCCGCATGCTCCGCGCCCGCGGTGTCAATGTCGTGCTCAAAACCACGCTGATGCAGCCGAACTTTCATCAAGCCGATGAGCTCGTGCGCCTGGCCGGCAGCCTGGGGGCCAGTGCCTACCGCACCAGCCTCGATCTGACCCCTAAGAACGATGGGGATACCAGCGTGCAGCGATTCAACCTCACCGACGAGCAATTTGCAGACTACATCGCGCGCGACTACCCTGAACCCTTTCAGTATCGCGAGCCCATCTCGCTTGAGGAGGCCCGCCAGCGATCGACCTGTGGCACTGGCACCGTGGCCTGCTATATCTCGCCCTATGGCGATGTCTACCCGTGCATCCAACTACTGATTTCGATGGGCAATATCCGCGAGCGCTCGTTCAAGGAGATTTGGGAAGCCCCCTCTGAGCTGCGCCGTAAGCTCGAGGCGATTCAAACCTACGGTGATCTGCCGGATTGCCAAACCTGCGAATACGTGCAGCTGTGTCAGCGCTGCCACGGGCTGGCCTATCTGGAAACCGGGGATCTGACCAAGTGCTATAAGATGGTGCTGCGTTCAGCCAAGCTGAACACCGAGGTGAATGCCCGCATGGCGCCCAAGGTCGAATCCAGCGTGGTGCCGGTCGCGGCCGGGCCGATGCTCATCGAGCGGCAGTCGCCGGCGTTCACGAGTTTCAGTCGTTAACCACCACAGAGGAGGGATGCATCATGGCACCACCAGCACGCAAGCGGGCCTATGAGCCGCCAAAGTTGCACAGCGTGCAGGCCATTGAGGCCGGCTCGGCGGTATGTTGCAAGACCAATAGCGGAGCGTGCTCAGCCGCTGCCAAGTCCGGCGGCGGTAAGGGCCAGCGCTCCAAGGACACCTCCTGACGCTTGTGCGCGCCTCGGGGAAGACATTTCAGGCGACAGCGCCTCTGGATCGGACAGCAGAGGCGCTGTTTGTTTGCTCCCTATCGCAAGAGGGTCTGGTGTGGATCACTGCGCGGGGCAACAGCATGGCGCCCACGTGGACCGATGGGGCGCTGCTGGGTGTCGTCGCGGCGCGCGCCGAGACCTTGCGGCCGGGCGATGGCATCGTGTTTCACAATGGGGAGCAGGTCGTGGCCCACCGCTTGCTGCGCCGGCGCTATGAGGAGGGCTGGTGGTGGCTGCAGCCCAAAGCCGATGCAGGGTGCACGCCCGAGCCGTGGCAACCGGAGACCGCGCTCATCGGCCGTATTGTGGCTATCGAGGCCCGCGGTCGGCAGCAGCGCTGGGACCAGGGATGGGGCCTGCTGCGGCAGCGCGCGGCCGGGTGGTGGCAGCAGGCGCATGTGGCAGGGCATGGGGCATGGCAGCAGCTGACCAGGCAGGGCAGCCGGATCATCTCTCCCTGGCCCTGGCCGGTGCCCGAGACTGACCCGCGCCTGACGTGGGGCCGCAATATGTTCTTGCGCGAGCGATTGGCCGCGTGTGTGCGGGTGCTTGCTCCTGCCGGCATCGAATCGATGCTGCTCAAGGGCCAGGCATTGATCTTAACCGGCGTGATGGACCCTGCCGAGCGCCCGATGGCTGACGTTGACCTGTTGGTCAAACAGGAGCAGGCCGCGAGTGTGCTGCATCTGCTGCAAGCCGCCGGCTACCGCCTGCGCGGGCCGACTGATGCGCTGCGCGCCTCGCTGGATGACCAGCTGCCCTTTGAGGATCCCTCGGGCGTGGTGTTTGACGTGCATTGGGGCGTGGTGACCGGCGGCTGGCGGTTTCGCGACGTGATCCGCCTGGATTATGAGGGACTGTGGGCGCGCAGCCAGCGCTGGGATCTTGACGGCGTACCCGTGCGCGTCATGGCTCCGGTGGACCAGCTGTTGCACTTATGCTCGCATCTCATCCTGAGCGGGGCGACCGGGCACGTGTGGTGGCAAGACCTGCGCCGGTTTCTAGAGCACCAGGGCAAGGCGATCGATTGGAGCGACTTGCTGATCCAGGCGCGCCAGGCTCGCTTGCGCACGATCGTCTGGCTGTCGTTGGACACGCTCTGGCAGCGCTGGCAAGTGCCGGTGCCGCCTCAGATCGTGCGTGCGCTGCGTCCGGCTCCGTGGCGCCGGTGGCTGCTGCGCAGCCTGCTGCCAGCGGATCTCTCCACCGCGGCGGATGAGTCCCGCTGGCAGCGCCATACGCGTGAGCTGCTGCTGATGGACCGCCCGATCGACCGCCTGCGCTTGCTGTGGCGCTGGAGCCATCCGCCGGCGGCCTGGCATGCGTATAAAGCAGGGACAGTCACTAATTTCTGTTGTGCCGACTAGGGTCCAGGGCACAAATTAGTGACTGTTTGGGTTCAAGGTCCTAGTGCAACACTTGGTATCCTGGTCCATCCAGGAACAAGGAGTTGCACATGTCAAGGTCCCGGCACTTGGACTTGCGTGAACGCGAGGAGTTCAGCCGCATGTTAGCCGCGAATCAGAGTGTGCGCATGATTGCCCGCTGCCTGCGTCGCGCTCCCAGCAGCCTGACCCGGGAGCTGCAGCGGCATCGAGCCTCGCGGGTGACGTATCGGGCGGTCTTCGCACAACACCGGGCGCAGCGCTGGGCCACGCAACCTCGGAAGCCCCGCACGCTCGCGGTGGAGCCCCACCTGCGGGCCGTCGTCTTCACGCTCCTCGCGCAGCACTGGTCCCCCGAACAGATTGCGCGCGGGCTGCCGCAGCGGTATCCTGACGACCCGACCATGCGCATCTCTCACGAAGCCATCTACACGTACCTGTACGTCTTGCCCCGGGGCGCCTTGAAGAAGGAGCTCATTCGAGTCCTGCGCCACCGGCATCACGTCCGCCGTCCCCGTGGCAAGGCGCGTCTCACGTCCCGACCGATCCAGGACGCCATCAGCATTGAGGAGCGCCCGGCCGCGGTGGCGGATCGCACCCTGCCCGGCCACTGGGAAGGCGATCTGCTCATGGGCCACGGCAACGCCTCGGCCCTGGGCACCCTGGTGGAGCGCACGACCCGGTTCACGCTCTTGGTCCCCTTGCGCGGCAAGGATGCTCCCAGCGTCCGGCAGGCGTTCGCCCGCGAGCTGCGCACGCTGCCACAGCAGTTGCGCCAGTCGCTGACCTACGACCAGGGCCAGGAGATGGCCCAACATCGGCTCTTCACCGCCCAGACGCAGATGCGCGTCTACTTCGCGCATCCGCACTGCCCGTGGGAGCGGGGCACGAACGAGAACACCAACGGGCTCTTGCGGCAGTTCTTCCCCAAAGGCACTCGCTTTACCACCATCAGCCGCCGACAGATCAAACACATTCAGGCGCTCCTCAACGACCGGCCACGCAAGGTCCTGACCTGGCACAGTCCAGCGAAGGTCTTCAAGGACGTCTTGGAACGTGTTGCACTAGAACCTTGAATCCACACTGTCCCTGCTTTTGTTTGACGAGACGTGCAGCCGTTAGGTATACTTTATCTGTAATCTGTAGCTCTCGAGAAAGCCACACCCGTCGTAAGGCGGGGCCGGAAAGCCACGGGTCCTTGACGGATCGCCGGGTTGCCGAAGGGCGGAACCTCAGGATCGCCGGGTTGCCGAAGGAGATAGCGGAGCCTTTCGGAATCCGGCGTTTGTGTTTATACTAGCAGCACATCACAGTGTGTATATGAGGGTTCATCATCAGATGCTCCGACAGCAGAAAGTATTCGCCTATCGCATCCGCGGGCGATCGGGATTGAGCCTTGTGGAAATAATGGTCTCGCTCTTCGTAATCCTGGTTACGGCGGAGGCAGGATATTTGAGCGTCATCCAGTCACTCAGGTATATGGACGTCAATCGCGACGTCCGGCACGCCTACATTGATCTTCAAGCCGTCCTCGAACGCATTCAGGCCACTCCCCCAACCCAGATTTTTGAAGTCTTCCAGCATAACCAATTGGTGAATGGGACGCTGATTGGAGGCATCACCTTGACCGGGGAGCAGCTTACAGTGACCTACCTGCCCGGGCAGGTCATGAATGTCGTGAACGCCGGCAACAATACGATCCGATTTACCTATGGTGCGGGAAATGGAACGTACAACGTGAGTGCTGTGTCGCTGGAGCTCAGAGACGGTAATATGCTCGACAGCAATATTGTCGCCACCTCCACTCCCGTAGCAGGGGCGGGTGGTGCGGTCAATAATGCAGGGCCAGGTCAGACCTTTACCGTGGGCTTTGCGGCGATACCGGCCGCTGCGCGGAGCGTGTGGTTGAGCGTCACGCTTCAGAATGTCGATGGGGCGGGTGAAGTGGACGTGTTTGTCAACAATCGCGGACCGTATGCTCCAGGCCCAGCATTCTACGTGGCGGGGGCGTGGACCGGAATGATCTATCTACCCGATGTAACGCCGCTACATGTCGAGGTCATGAATGCGTGGCAGACCCGAGGGCATGCCATGGGGCGAACGCTCAACGGAATCAAGCTCTGGTAGCGGGGTAAAACATGCTAACAAGACGATCGGACAAGGGTTTCACGCTCATTGAAGTGTTGGCGGCGGGCGGCCTTTTTGCCGTCGTGGCGGGTGCCGCAGGCCTGATGGTGATGGGGGCCACCGCGACGTGGACCAGGACAGCCGCCGTCCTCGAGCAGGATGGCAAGGCAACCCTGGCGATGGAAGGCATTCGCACCGCCCTGCGAGGCAGTCAACCGGCGGGTATCGATACCCCCAACCCAGGATTTGACCGTATTCGGTTCATCAGGGGTACTCAGTTTGACCCGATTTCAGGGCAGGTGGCGCGGAATGACGTGCGGCAGATCAGGGTGGTGGATATTAATGCTGCTGGGGTGGGGCGACTGGTGCTCCAAAATCAGGATGAGACAACAACGTTCCGGACGCTGACACGGGATGTCACTCTCTTTACGGTGGTGGACTCGGCAATCAATAACACGCTCGCCCCGAATGAGGTGGATGTCACAATCGGCCTGGCAGTCCGAGGGTCTGGAAGGCCCTCCCTGCAGACCTCGGTGATTTCGACGCGAGGGCTTGGGAACGCCCAGTTAATAGAAGCCGAGAGCGGCGCGCCAGCCGGCGGTGCCTGGACCCCAAACAACATCGACTTTACAGCACCAGCATCTTCAATCCCGACGGATGCAAGCGGAAACTTGTTCATTGAAGTAACCCCTTCAGGAAACACCCAGCGGACTCTAACATATTCCTTCAACATTGCTGTAGCTGGCGAGTATCGCATGTCGTGGAGGATCCGGTGGAACTGGAAGGTCGCATGGAATATATGGGTACATCCATATATACGGGATTCTTACACGTGGAGAATCGATGGAGGTGTCGACAGGGCTATGAGTCATGCGTTCTTTCCTGATTGGCGCTGGGTCGAAGTCGATACAATACCTTTGACCGCCGGCTTGCATACATTGGTGATCACGTGGCCAAAGGATCCTTTAAAACCGCGGAATTATGAGGCTTTGGATGCGATCTTTTTCACTACCGAGTCAGGGGACCCGCCAGCATTGTAAGGAAGGAGGCGAACGCGATGTTCATGCTCTTATGCCGAAGGCGAAGCGAATCGGCCAGGCGCGGATCAGCGCTGCTGGGGACCTTGCTGTTGATGTCCACTTTTGTGCTGATTACCGGCTCCACGATTACCATGGCGCTCAATCACGCTGTGCTCACGCAACACTTTGTGGGCATGGCACAGGCGTTTTGGAACGCGGAAGCCGGCGCTGCCGAAGGCGTGAGCTGGCTGCTGCGCGCCAACCCGCTGCCAGGGGGAACCGTGATCCTGGGGCAAGGTTCGAATCCTCCATTTCTTGCCCCAGGTCCTGCTAACGCTGCTAACGAGGTGCAGGTAACTTCCCAGGCTGGCACCGTACAAGGCACCTTCCGCGTAACGGTAACGCGTGGGGTGGGGTTCGTCTACACCATTGCGAGTAGGGGGACCAGTGCTGCTGAAGGCATCCAACGTACCGTAAGTCGGACTGTTCGGATCACCGCGCCAATCGTGTGGGAGAGGGAGTTTGATCTCACTATTGGAACTCCAAATACTATTCCGGCACAGGGAACCACGCCGGACTACACGTATTGGGGATGGAAGTTTGGTCAAGGCGTTTCTCCCACGTTGTACTGGTGGAACGGCGAGTTTGTTGGAGCGTTTGCGGCGATTTCGAGGGCGCTGTTTATCCGTTTGAATGACCCCATCGCGGGCGGAGACTTTAGCGTTGACCTTTGGGCCGCGTATACGCCTTGTAGACCCGGAGAAGGTAATGGTGATCAGTCACAGTGCGGTACTCCTGCGGGGAACCCCGGGCACCATACGGAGCGCATGAGCGTATACATCAGCGGCATCCAATATGACATCATGGATCCAGAGCGCGGCCAACAGGAAGGTATGATGTGGTACAAAAATATGGGCAGTTGCGCCGGAACCATTGATTGCGGTGAGGGAAATCTTGCTGTTCCCGGTGCTCAAGCGGTCCCAATCTACCTGGATCAACGGAACAACACGACCACTTTGAATGCAGCCCTTGGCGATAATCTCGACGGAGTCGCGGGCGCGGATGATATCCGAGGCAACATCGTCATTGTGCCGTGGGATGCCTGGAATCCACTGGCTTGGAACAACCCATTCAACTTCACAGCAGGCAGCGAGAGCATCAACAATGTGCGTGTGCGGAAAGTCGATAAAACAGGGCGCACCGTAGAGCTCCTCGGCTGGAATGCTGAGTAACTGAAACCCGCGGTTGGCAGTGCAGGACAAAGATATTTTTATAAAGCGGGGACAGTCACTAATTTCTGTTGTGCCGACTAGGGTCCAGGGCACAAATTAGTGACTGTCCCCGTTTTTGTTGCTATTCTTAAGGGTAACATGTGCTGCCTGAAACGCTTGCCGACTCTATTCTTGGTAGCAAGCCCTCTATCGTTCCTCTTAGCGCCTTCGCTGGCATGGGCCGCTGCGGCCGAAGGCAGTGAGACCCTCAAGTGGCTGGTGATCGGCCTCGTGGTCGTGGCCACCCTCGTCATCGGCCAATTGATTTACGGGTTCTCCCAAAAGGATAAGGCGATCAAGGCTAAGGCCGAGACGCCTGAGGCCCCCGCCGCGCCGACCCCGGCCATCTACCACCCGAAAGCCGTGGTGCCCTCCATTCTTGATCAGCTGGCGCAAGCCGGTGTCAACCCCAAGCAGCGCGAGCAGCTGGCCCAGTCGCTTTCGACCATTGTGACCAAGACCGTCGACGCGCAGGTGGATGCCGTCAAGCAAGAGGTCAAGAAGCACTACGACCAAGTCTTGGAGGAGAAGCAGTGGGCCGAGCGCGCGCTGCAGCGCAAGTATCAAGAGGCGCTGATTGACCGCAACCAGACCGCGCAGGTGCTCGAGAGTATTGCCGAAGGCCTAGTGGTGGTGAACAACAAGGGCGAAGTGGTGATGATGAATCCGGCCGCCGAGAAACTGCTGGCGGTGCGGCAGGCCGAGCGCGTGGGCAAGCCGCTGGTCGAATCGCTCGATGACGATCAGATCATCTCGCTGGTGCAGGGCTCGACCGAGGGCCGCGAGATCGTGGTCAATACGAAGCAAGAGAGCACCAAGCGCGTGCTGCGCGCGAGCAACGCCGTGGTCACCGATCAGGATGGCCGGGCCGTGGGCATGGTGGCGGTGCTGCATGACGTGACGAAGCAGAAGGAAGTGGAGGATCTCAAATCCGAGTTCGTCTCCAAGGTCAGCCACGAGCTGCGCACCCCGCTCATGGCGATCCAGTACGCGCTCTCGCTGCTGGATGATCAGATGGCCGGCAGCATGTCTGAGGACGCGCAGGCCTTCGTGTCCCTGACCCGTCGTAATCTGGAGCGGCTCAACTTGCTGGTGAGCGACCTGCTCGATCTTTCCAAGCTCGAGGCCAAGAAGATGGAGCTGCGGCTGGAGCTGATCGCGCTCGGCCCGATTCTGCAGACCGTGTGCGATACGATGGACGCGTGGGCCAAGAGCAAGCAGATCACGCTGGTGCGGCGCGTGGTGGAAGAGGTGCCCATGATGCGCCTGGATGCGTCGCGCCTGATTCAGGTGCTCACCAACCTGGTGGGCAACGCCATCAAATTCACGCCGGAAAAGGGCAAGATCACCGTCGAGGGCAAGCTGGCGGCGGATCAGCAGCACGTGGAAGTGAGCGTCATCGACACCGGGGTGGGGATTGCCCCCGAGGATCTGCCCAAACTGTTCAACAAGTTTCAGCAAGTGGGCGAGCGCACCGCCAGCGACATGAGCGGCACGGGGTTAGGGCTCGTGATCGCCAAGGAGATCGTCGAGCTGCACCAGGGCCGGATCTGGGTGGAGAGCGATGGCAAGCGGGGCGCGCGGTTTGTGTTTACCCTGCCGCTGCACGCGGCGGCCGCGGCGTGATGGTGCGCATCAGCCAACTGGTCAAGCCCACGGCCGAGCCGATCGAGCCACCCCCCGCTCTTGTGCAGACCCCTGAGCCCAGGAGCCCCAGCGGAGCGCCTGTGGCGGTCCCCCTGCGAGTGGCCGGACTCCCGCGCGCGCAGCCAGGCGTGCACAGCGAGGAGGCCCAGCAGCTCTATGAGGCGCTGATGAAGGAATGCGCCCGCGTGTTTGACGAGGCGCGCAGCGAGCAGCCGATTACGCTGCAAGCGCTGCCCGCGCTGGCCAACGCGCTGGTGGCCCAGGTGCGGGGTGGGAATGAGCGCCTCAGTCGCTTGAGCAGCGCGGTGGCCGGTGGCTTTGCGCTGCCGCGGCATGCGGTCAACGTGGCGGTGCTGGCCTGCCGGGTCGGGTCGGTGCTGGGGCTCTCTGAGCTGCAATTGCAGGAAGTGGCCCTCGCCGCGCTGCTGCATGATATCGGCATCATCGGCATGGAGCATCTGGTGCACCTGCCCGCGCATTTGACGCCGGAGCAGCGCACCCGCGTGCGCGAGCATCCGCTCTTAGCCCACCGGCTGTTGCAGCGCACCCAGGCGATTTCTCCCCTAGTCTGCGAGCTGATCTTGCAGCAGCACGAGCGGGAAGATGGCAGCGGCTACCCGCGGCAGCTGGCCGGGGCAGAGATTCAAGAGCCGGCGCAATTGCTCGGCTTGGCCCAGGTCTTTGAAGCGCTCACGCACGATCGGCCGTATCGCGGACACTTGCCGCCGGCTGAGGCGCTGCGCACGCTGGTGCAGGATCAGCGCGCGGGGTTTCGCGACCGGCTGCTCAAAGGGCTGCTGCAGACGATTCCGGTATATCCGGTGGAAAGCTGGGTACGCCTGAGCACCGGGGAATTGGCCCAGGTGGTGGCGGAGATGCCCCACCACCCGCTGTCGCCGACCGTGGCCGTGCGCTTTGACCCGCAAGGCCAGCCGCTCGGCCCTGTGCGCACGGTGGCTCTGGCGCGCGATCGCAGTCTCTCGATCCTGCGCGCGGTGCCTGCTCCGGCGGCCTGAGGATGTACGCCTCGTATTGGGGCCTGCGTGAAAAGCCCTTCGAGAACACGCCAGACCCGCGCTTTTTTTACGCCTCCCAGCAGCATCGCGAAGCCGAAGCGCGCATGCTGTACTGCATCCGCGAGCGCAAAGGGGCCGGCCTGCTCACCGGGGTGTTTGGCTGCGGCAAGACCGTGGTAGGGCAGGTGGTGCTCAAGGAGCTCAACCAGGAGCGCTATCGCACCGCGGTGCTCACCAACCCCCGCCTGAATGACCTCGATTTGCTGCGGCTGATCGCGCACTACCTGGGGGCCTCGCCGCTGGCCGCCACCAAGGCCGACGTGCTGATCCAGCTCGAGATGATCCTGACGGAGAACGCCAAGGAAGGGCGCGATAGCGTGGTGCTGATTGACGAGGCGCACACGATTCAAAGCCCCGAGGTGTTCGAAGAGCTGCGCCTGCTGCTCAATTGCCAGTGGCAGCAGCGCTTTCTGCTCACCCTCCTGCTGTTCGGCCAGCCAGAGCTGGCGCGCAACATCGACCAGAACAAGCCCTTGGAGCAGCGCATCGGCGTGAAGGCCTCGCTCGGGCCCATGAGTTTTGAGGAAACCAGCGCCTATGTGGTGCATCGGCTGCGCGTGGCCGGGCACGAGGAGCCAGGCGGCGTGTTTTCCTACGAGGCGCTGCGCGTGGTGCACGACTCCACCGGCGGCATCCCCCGGCGGGTCAACCGGCTGTGCGACATGCTGCTGCTGGCCGGCATGGGGGCCCGTACCGCCCGCATCGAGCCGCCGCTGGTGCAGGAAGAAGTGGCTGGGCTGCAGACGGCATGAACTATACCGCGCACTGGGGCTTAAGCGCCCTGCCGTTTGAGAACACGCCGGACCCGCGCTTTCTCTACCAATCAGCTCAGCACGAGGAAGGCCTTGCGCGCTTGCGCTATGTCGTGGAGGGGGCGAAAGGGGCAGCGGTGCTCACGGGTGTCTTTGGCTGCGGTAAGACGCTGCTCGCGCGCTCGCTGCTGAGCAGCCTCTCGTCCAGCCGCTATCGCATGGCGTATCTCGCCAACCCCATGATGTCCGAGGTAGAGCTGCTGCATGGCATTGCGCACAAGCTCAACGTGCCGGATCTGCCCCCGCGCCGCTCGGATGTGCTGGTGGATGCGCTGCTGGATGGCATCGAGCACGCGCTGCGGGAGAATCAGCGCGACGGCAAGCAGACCCTGGTCATCGTCGATGAGGCGCATGTGATTCGGGAAGAGCGGGTCTTCGATGAGCTGCGGCTGCTGTTGAATTTTCAGGATGACGACCGCTTTTTACTGACGCTGATCCTCATGGGCCAACCGGAGCTGAAGGAGATTATCGACCGGCACAAACCGCTGGCGCAGCGTATCTGCATGGGGTATCATCTGATTGCCTTCACCGAAACCGAGACCGGTGGCTACCTGCAGCATCGGCTGCAAGTGGCCGGGGCCAGCCGGACGCTGTTTGATCCCGGTGCGGTGCAGGCGGTGCAGGAACTGAGCGGCGGCATCCCGCGGCGCATCAACCAGATCGCCGACTTGGCGCTGCTCACCGGCATGGGCCGGCAAGCAAGCCACATCGATGCCGCGATCGTGCAAGAGGCCGCGGCCAGCGTCGGAGTGTAATGAGAACCGGAGTGTCCCAGCGGTGGTCACTGACGCAGCGCGTCTCATGGGGCGCGGCTGTGTTGTTGACCGCGCTTCTCGTCTCGCTTTTCGCCCTCAGCCGCTTGACCGCGCAAGCCATGCTCCAGGTGCGCCAGGCCGGGCAAGCCGTGGACACTTTGGCCCAGGCGCGCGAGCTGCACGCGCCGCTGACGCGCCTCTTGGCCTATGCGCAACTCGTCTACCAGGGCGACCGCACATTTCACGAGGCCCTCACGCAGCAGATCCAGCTCGTGGAGCAGGGCTTCACCCAGCTTGAGCAACAAGTGGCCGTGATGGCGCCGGCGCAGTGGTCGCTGTTGAAACAAGCCCAGGCCGACTGGGTGGATACCCGCGCTGCCCTGCAAGAACTCTTACCTGCCAATGACCTTGCGATGGAGCGCCGCTTGAACTTGCGTGAAGCGTTGCGCAGCCGCTCGAGCAGCCTGCAGCGCGCCCTGGAAGGCTTAGAGCGGGAATCCCAGGCGCAGCGCGTGACATTGACGGCGAGGGCCTCGCGCTGGTCCGGCTGGGTGGACCGCGCCGCCGCGCTCTTGATGGTCTGCTGGTTGATGGCTGGCCTGGCGCTGTGGTGGGTCTTCAGCCGGCGCCTATTGGGCCCGTTGGAGCAAGTAGCGGCTGCGGCCCAGGCCCTGGCACAGGGCGATTTGAGCTTCCGGATGCAGCGGCGCGCCGGCGAGGGCGCAGAGCCCCTGGTGGCGTCGTTTAATGCCATGGCCGAAAGCTTGCAGCGTTCACAGGAGCGATTGACCCCGCCGCGAGAAGTCGTGCGATCGTAGCCACCGCGGCCTTTTATTTTGCATGCGCCTCTCTGACCTGATAGGCAAGACCCCGCCCGACCCTTTACCTCCTAAGCGGACCGCACCCCTTCCTGAGGCTGCGGCACCGATGGCGCCACCACCAGCGCTCAAGACTTCAGCAGCCACCCCAGCGGACGTCGCCGGCACGCCCTTGGAGAGGATCTATGACGAGCTGCTGGTGTTTGTGCGACAACTGTTTGAGCAAGCGCGCGCTGGCCAGCCGTTGGACCTGAGCGCCGCTGTGCCGCTGTTGCAGCGCCTGCCTGCGCTGGATCAGGGCATGGTGGAGCTCGTCTCTGGGTTGATCAACCGCCATACGGAAGAAAACTATTTGTATAGCCACTCGGTCAATGTGGCGCTGTTGGCCTCGTATTTAGCGCAGCGGCTGAATCATGCGCCGCAGGTCGCCCAGCAGCTGGCCCT
The DNA here is from genome assembly GCA_020057015.1 of Candidatus Omnitrophota bacterium. Lineage (GTDB taxonomy): Bacteria > Omnitrophota > Gorgyraeia > Aquiviventales > Aquiviventaceae > JAGVGS01. The sequence goes on from JAGVGS010000107.1 coordinate 17,025, forward strand.
CGCCGGCTTGTTGCATGACATCGGCATGGCCGGTGCCGCAGAGCAGTTGGCGGCATCCCCCCGCAAGCTGACGAAGGAAGAATGGAAAGTCATGGCGAAGCATCCGGAGGCGTCGCTCGAGCGCCTGCAACACGCCGCCGTGCTCACGCCGGAAGCGCGCCAGGCGATCGTCTCGCACCATGAGCGCGAGCAAGGCCGCGGGTATCCCACCGGTGAGCCGCAAGCCGCCACCCTCAATGAGTTCGGCAAGATCTTGGCGGTGTGTGATGTGTATGACGCCGTGACCCACCCGCGCAGCTACCGCCGGCGGCAGAACCCGGCGCAGGGCATCAAGCTGCTCATCGAAGGCGCGGGGACGCAATATGACCATCGCGTCGTGCGCGCGCTCATCGGCGAGCTCTCGCTCTATCCGCCCGGCAGCATGATCAAGCTCAACACGAATGAAATCGGGCTGGTGGAGCGCATCAATTTCGACGCCCCGCTGCGTCCGGTGGTCGTCATCCACTATGATGCCGAGGGCCATGCGTTGAGCAGTCCGCGCCGGGTGGATTTGATCCATCAGCCCTTTTCATACGTGAAAGAAGTGGTCACGGACAAGGAGCCGGTGGCATGAACTGGCGCTGGTTCTTGCCCGGCGTCTTGGTGGTGGGGGTCGGCACGATGCTGGTGGATTGGCCCGGGCTGTTCAAGCGCCCGCGTGCTACGCCTGCGCCGGTGGTCGCGAGCGCCCCAGGACCACCAGGACCCGCGGCGGCCATGAGCGAGCCCGCACCAGGCGCTCAGGCGGCCGATGAGCCCACCCCAGAGGCCTGGACGCCGCGCGGCGAAGTGAGTGCTGCCCCGTTGCCTGCCGTAGTAGCGAGCCCCACCCCCCCAGCTTCCGTAGCACTCGCAGCCCCACCGCAGCTCGACCAAGCCATTCGCAAGGTGGAGCGCGTGAAGCAGCAGGTGGAGGAGCAATTCAGCGCCGTGCGCCGTGAGCGCGAGGCGCTGCGCAATGAGTTGCAAGCGCGGCGCCAGCAGGTGTTGGTGCTGGAGCGGCGCATCGCCCAGCTGAGCCAGCAGGTGCAGCAGCAAGCACAGTCGCTGCAAGCACTCGCCGCGGCCCGCGCGCAGGCTGAGCAAGGGCTGGAGGCTTCGCGCAAGCGCTTGGCGGTCTTCGAGCAAGACCCGCTCGCCAAGCAGATCAGCCGCTTGCAACAACGGGCCGATGAAGTGCCGGATCTGCAGCAAGCCCTCAAGGCACAAGAGCACACCTCGCGCCAGCTCAACCAACAGCTGGCTCAGAGCCTGAAGCAGGTGGCCACCCTGAATGAGCGGGTCACATCTCGCGGAGCGGACCTCAGCCGCCTGGAGCGCGAGCTAAGCGCTGTGAAGTCCGAGCAATCACGGCTGAAGAAGGAAAACCGGCAGCTCACGCGGGCGGCGGAGCGCGCCGGCCGCAAGCCCTGGGAGGGTTTTGAGCGGCTCTTTGGCCAATCGCGGCACTCCGTGCATGCGGGCAAGGGGCTCTTTGCCATGGATCAGGCCTCGGTCCAGCAGGTGCTCGCCCGCGCGCGCGATCAGGTGGAGCAGCTAGCCGATGCCGTGGAAGATCGCGATCAGATCATTGCCGAGCTGCAGACCGCCTTGGCCGAGCAAGAGCGCCGTCTGGAGCAGGCCGAAGCCGTCATCGCCCTCCTCGAAGGTCGTCCTGAGTAAAGTGTCAGACACTTGAAGTGTCTGACACTTTCTGATAAGGTAAACGCACGTTCTGGAATTCCTCGTACGACCCATTCCGTTTTACCCTCGCGCGAAATCCTGTGCACATGTGTAGATTTTTTCCACCGCAGCGAGGCTGCCATGCCGAGGCCGTATCGTTCATGGGTGCCAGAGGGCATCTACCATTTGACGCTTCGCGGAAACAATCGTCAGACACTCTTCCTTGATGCGCAGGACTATCAGCGCTACCTTCAATTATTAGAGATCTACCGCCAGCGGCATCCTTTTCACCTGCTGGCTTACGCCTTGATGCCCAATCATGTGCATCTCCTGGTACAGGCGCTGCCGGCGGGCGCCCTTTCAGATGCCATGCGTGAGTTGGGTCCGGCCTATACACGGTACTTCAATGCGCGCTATGGGTGTGTTGGACACTTATATCAGGGACGCTTTCACAGTAGTTGGGTGAATGAGGAGGCTTACGTGCGCGAGGTTTCCCGGTACATTCATCTCAACCCTGTCCGTGCCCATCTAGCGGATGACCCCCGCGAGTATCGATGGAGCAGCTATCAGATGTACCTAGGGCAGAGTGGACAGAGTAGCTGTGCGGTAGAAACCAGGGTTATTCTTTGCCTGTTCGGCACCGCCCTGGTCGAGCAACGCCAACACTATCGCTTGTTTGTGGAAGTATGGGCTCGCGATGCCATCCAACGGCAGAATGGGGCCTTGCGGCTGCAGCGGCTGGGTCTGGTCCCCTCGCGCCGCTGGTGGGGTGCTGCTGCTACGGTTGAAGTGTCAGACACTTCAAGTGTCTGACACCTTCCTTGGAGGGCTTGACGGGGGCCGGGGAGGTCAGGTAGGCTTTAGAAGGTACACGTTCCCTGACAATTTAGTTCGCTGTTCAAGGCAAACTATCCGAAAGGGTAGGACGCAAAGCCACGGGCCCTGATCGACGGGCAGCCGGGTTGCCAGTATCCGTTGCGTCCTCCGAAGTTCGGAGGACGTTTTTGTTTGTCCGCGTTGAGGAGTCTGGATGCCAACGGCAAGTCAATGGAAGGACGCAACGATCCCCCACGGGGGCTGCCGCACGCCGGCTGGCTGCCGTGGTTTTTTTGTGCCCAGTTGCCGGTGCCAGGCACCGGCCTCCTCTTGCTTATGGGAAGCGCCCTCGCGTGCAGCCCTTGTGAACAGGGGTGCCAGGCACCGGATGCCTGGCACCAGCCCTGCAGGAGCTTAACGCCACGATGCCTAGGCCGTTGCGCGTAGACATGCCAGGGGCCCTTTACTATGTCACCTCGAAAGCGATGGAGGGCGTGACTCTCTTTCAGACCCCGGAAGATTATCAAGCCTATCTCGCACTCCTGCACGAGGGCCAGGCCCGGCATGGCGTCAAGCTCTTCGCTTATGTGTTACTGCCGGATCAACTGCACCTTTGCTTTGAGCTGCCCCAGGGGACGGCCATCTCTACCGTGATGCATGCGCTGAACACCCGCTACACCAAATACGTGGCGCGGCGCGATGGGCGCTCCGGGCATGTGTTTCAGCAGCGCTTTCGGCTGACCCTCATTGAGAAAGCCCCGCATCTGCTTGATACGGTGGCGGGCTTGCACCGGCTGCCGCAACGACTGGGCTTAAGCGACCACGCGCTGAGTTATGCGTGGAGCAACATTGGCGAGTACTGCGGCGAGGCGCAGACGCGCCGGCCGGAAGTGCAGGAAGTGCTTGCCCTGTTGCAGGCCGCGGCCCAGGGTATGGACTATTGCGCGTATGTTCAAGCGCTGCCGGCCAATGTGCTGGAAGCGTTTGATGCGCATCGCCAGCAGCATGTGGTGGGCTCTGAGGCGTTCGTCGCCCGTGTGCGCGCTGAACAGCGTAAGGCCGCAGTGGCACCTGAGATGGCGGCGATGGCGGCACCCGCGACCCCGATCGCGGCACCAGCTGCCGTGACGACCACTCCTGGGCGGGTGCGGCGCTGGCAACCGGCCCTCGTGGGCGCGCTGGCGGTGAGCTTGATGACCGTGAGCACGGCGGGTGTCATCGCCAAGAAGAAGGGCAGTGACAAGCGCAAGCGGCCTGCCCCCACGGCCTACGCCGAAGCGCCAGGCACAGGCACCGCGAGCTTGGCGACTTATGCGCCGGCGGTGACGCTGGCAGGCAGCGAGTGGGCGCTGCAGATCAAGCCGATGTATGTCAACGGGGCTGCCCCCATCCAGCAGGACGAGCTGCACTTTGACCTCAAGCAAGTCAGCTCCGCGCTCTTACAAGCGCAGGGCTTTACCCCCTCGAACTATTCGCTGACCAGCGATGCCAATGGCGTGGTGTTGTGGGAGACGATGCAGACCGGGCCTCGCGATGAGGTGATCTGCTGGCGCGGCGAGTGGGACGGTGAGGTGATGCGGGGCGTGATGACCCGCCAAGCGCCAGGCCAGGTCGCCAGCAACTACGCCTTCGTCGGCACGAAGCAGGTAGGCCAGGGCACAAGGAGCGAGACGTGATGAAACGAATCCTAGCGGTGGCGGCCATCCTCTGTTGCGGCGCTCTGGCGCAGGCGGCCGAGACGCCGGTAACGTCCAAGAAGGCTGCGCCCAAACGGGCCACGGCCGATGATCTGGCAGCGACGCTCTCGAACAAGCCCGGCACATCGGCCAGCGGTCAGGCCAAGGCCACGGCGGTCGATGCAGGCACCGCTGCGCTGGCGGATGCCAAGATCGAGCGGCGCATCGTGGAAGGACACATCAGCACCGTGACCAAGCGCGCGATCAACGTGGAGTACGAGACGAAAGGCAGTGAATCCTTCGAAATGATGCTGCCGCTCGCTGCCCAAGTGAAAGTGGAAGGCGCGGCGGCGCTGGCTGATCTCAAACGGGGCGACCGGGTCAAAGTCGGCATTGAACAAACGTACCGGCAGAGCGACAAGGGCGAACGGGTGATTCTAAAGACCGAGGCGTTGGTCGTTGCCCTGGTGCAGCGCGCACCCGAAACTTTGACGACGAGCGAGGAAGTCACCACACCGTAACATGACACCAGCGAACCGGAGAGGGGGTGAGCAGTCTATGGGAGCCACTTCGTGGCGCAGTTGGCGGGTAATCGCCGCCGGGGTCCTCGGCATTTTGACGGCCGGACTGCTCGCTTTCCCGCAGCCGGCCGAGGCGTTTCAGGTCAAGCGCGTGCTGCGCAATACCACGGCCTTTCAGTTGCTGAATGGGGAAGAGGTCAAGACCTATGATCTGACGTCTCAGCTCGGCGGCGTGCCGCTGGACATGACTAAATGCTTTATCGTGGCCAGCACTTTCCCAAGTTCGGGCTTCAACACGCAAACAGACGCCTTTATCGCTATCGATGATCCATCCACCATCATGGCGGCCCGCCGCACGGGTACGGCCCAGGTGGATATTCAGTTCATGGTCATTGAGTTTGTAGACGGCGTGTCGGTTCAATCGGGGCTGACGGTCATCTCTGAAACTGCGCTTACCAAGAATATCGTACTTCCGGCCAGTGTTGATTTGGCAAAGTCCTTCGCGCTGATTACTTGGCGCTCCTTCAACCATAACACTCAGGCTACGCATGATGACAAGAATCTTTATAGCGCCGACCTGACCGCGGTCAACAACTTGCGATTGCAGCGCAGCGACCAGGCCGGCACTTTCCTCAACGATGTGTATTACCAGGTGGTGTCTTTTGATGAGGACGTGACCGTCACGAAAGGTACGGTGGATATCGACGCGGTACAGGATGCCGGCGAGACATCTGACAACGGCACGGCTATGGTCGCCACCATCAACCCGGCGCTCACCTCGGTAAATGACGCCATGATGTTCTTTACCATTCGGCCCTCCGCGGCGGTCAATGGGGTGGATCAACAATACAAAGTTGATGGTTATATCAACGCAACCAACGCCATCACATTTACGCGCAATAACAATACTAACAGCGTCTCCATTGTGTATTACTTGCTCAATTTCAGCAATGAGATGTACGTCCAGCATGCACGTAACACCGCAACCTTGCCCAACGGCACTGCCAGCGGCACGTTCAATTTGCCTACTGTTACAACGCTGGCCCGCACGTTCGGCACCTTCAGCTCCTCCGGGCCGGGCACTGCGGGCAACGCAGATAACCCCAGCCTCTATGTGACCGGGGCACTGGCATCGGTGGCTGGGCCTCAGACGCAGGTGACCTTGGCCCGCTCCGGTACGTCCGGAGCTACAGCGGTTAGCTACATGGCGCCTGAATTGCCGCCTGTCAATGTGACCGCACCCGATACCGCCAGTATTATCTGGAAAGTCGGCGAGGCGCGTACGATTACCTGGAAGCATGCCGATGATGTGGCGGCCAACACCGCGGCCATTGATCTGTCGGTTAACGGCGGCAGCGCCTGGTTAGGCACATCGATTACGTGTGATGAGGGCGCGCGCACCATGGCCAGCGATGTCTGCACGTGGACGATTCCGGATTCGCTCGGCGGCACCAGTGTGATCGGCAATAACTTGCGGATCCGAGTGCGGGATACGGTCCTCGCGGCCCGCAACTTTGACCCGACCGATGTGTCATTTGAAATCATCGGCTCGATTACCGTGACGGCCCCCAATGGGAGTGAAGTGTGGTACGTCGGGGACACGAATCGGAACATCACATGGACGAACACCGGCAACCACACCACTGACAAGGTCAACATCTATCTCTCGGAAAACGGCGGCAGCACCTACCCCACCGCGATTGTGACGGGAGGCAGTGCTCCTACGGTTGAATCGGGCACCTATGCGTGGAACCCGATGCCGGACAAAATCGGTACCGATCGTCGCGTGCGGGTTGAATCTCAGAATGATCCGGCCCCCATCGATGTCTTTGACACCTCGAATGCGAACTTTGAAATCCGAGGTAGCGTGACCGTGACCTACCCGAATGGGGCGGAAACGCTGGAGACACAGAAGGCTTATAACATCACGTGGAATAAGACCGGCACGTTTGCGCCGAATAATGAAGTGAATATTTACTACTCCAAGAACAGCGGTGGGCAGTATCCCACCACGCTTGTCACGAACCAGGCAGCCGGCGCCTCGAGCGGCTCCTACTCCTGGACCCCGGTGGCGGGGGATGTCAGCGATTTTGCGCGCGTGAAGGTGACGCAACGCGATAACTCCAATGTGACGGATGAATCGAACGCGGACTTCTTGGTCAAGCCCTCCATTGTGGTGAGCTATCCGAACGGGGGCGAGAACCTGGTGGTCGGCACGCCGACTAATGTGACCTGGACCACGAATGGGGCAGGCTTAGCCAACGTCAAAATTGAGTATTCCATCAATGGCGGGGGTGCGTATAGCCCGATTATCGAGAATGACAACATTGCTGATGATGGGATTGTGACCAACAACGGCACGCGCTCGTGGGATGTGCCGGATGTCATTGGCGGCAATGTGCTGATCAAGATCAGCAATCCCTCGATATCGGCCATTAACGACGTATCGGATGCGATCTTCCGGGTGAAGGGGCAAACCAAGGTGTTGATTCCGAATGGGACCGAGCTGTGGCCGGTGGGCGGCTCACGCAACATTCAATGGAGCAATGTGGGTACGTTCACCAGCAACGTGGACATTCGCTTTTCCACCAATGGCGGGGCAGATGGCTATCCGGGCGGGAACACGATTGTGGCGGGTCACACCAACACCGGGGCCAGCGGCAGCTACACCTGGAATCCGGTGGTGGACATTGCCGGGGGCTACAACAACGCGATGCGGATTAAAGTGCTGCCCGTGGATTCGGTGAACGTGGCCGAGGATACGTCTGATGCCAGTTTTACCATCCATGGCACCTTGACCCTGGCAGCCCCCAATGGCGGCCAGACGTGGGTGTACGGCGGGGCGGCGCAGAACATCACCTGGACCAAGACCGGTGCGATCGGCAACGTGGAACTGCGCTACTCGACCAATAGCGGCGGGGGTTTCGGCTCGCCGTTTGCGACCGGCTTAAACCCGACGGCCGGCACACCGTATGCCTGGACGCTGCCGGACAGTCTGAGCAATGCCGCCCGTATTCAGGTGCGTACGGTGGATCAGCCCTTGGTCATTTATGATGATTCGGATGCTGACTTCTTCCTGAAGGGGTCGCTCACCGTCACTGCGCCGAATACAGCGGTGACCTGGTACCGGGGGGATATCCAAAACGTGACCTGGACGCGCGCCGGGACAACCGGTGCGATGACCGGCAATGTTGACATTCATTACACCCCGGACAATGGGTCCAATTACTACGCGATCAGCGTGAACAACGTGCTGGCCAGCGCCGGCACCTACCCTTGGACCATTCCGACCGATGCGCCGAACGATACCGTGCAAAGCGATACGGTCAAGGTGCGCGTGCGTCTCTCGAGCGACACCGTCGTGTCCGATGAATCCAACGTCACCTTTAAGATCAAGCCTCGGCTGACCCTCACCGCGCCCAACACCAACGTTGCGTGGATCGTGGGCACCTCGCAGAACATCACGTGGACCACGGCCGGCAGCGTGCCTAAGGTGAAGCTGAGCTATTCCACCACCGGGGGCAGTCCCTACGCGAACAGCATCGTGGCGGATCTGAGCAACGTGAACAGCTATGCCTGGACGATTCCCGATGCCATTGGCACCCAACTGCGCGTGCTGGTGGCGAAAGACACGCCGGTGGATCCGGATAGTGCCGTGGAAGACTTTTCCGATGCGGACTTTGAGATCAAGGGGTCGCTCACGCTGACGTCACCGAACCTGGGGACCGAGGTCTGGATCGTGGGCAGCTCGCAGAACATTACCTGGACCAAGACCGGCAGCCTCACCGGCAATGTGAAGCTGTATTACTCCACGGACGGCGGGAGCACGTATGTGGGCGACCCGGCTAGCCCCTTTGCCACGGTGGCCGTGACCGCCGGCAGCTACGCCTGGACGATTCCGGACGCCATCGACAACGACCTGAAAGTCAAGGTCGTGTATGTTAACGACACGGCGGTGGCCGATGCCTCAAACGCCGTCTTTACGGTGAAGGGGTCACTCACCATTACCGCACCCAACACCGGCACCGAGATCTGGGATGTGAACACCTTGCACAACATCACCTGGACCAAGACCGGTACCATCGGCAATGTGGATTTGAGCCTCTCGCTGGATGGCGGGACCGATGGCTATGCGACGTCGATCGTCACCGGGGTGACCTCCACCTCGCCGTATGCCTGGACGATCCCGAGCAACACCACCTTGACGGTCCAAGCCCGCGTGAAGATCGCACCCGTGACCGCCGCCCAGGCCGCGGCCGACACCTCGGATGCCAACTTTCGCCTGCGCGGCAGCTTTACCCTAACCGCACCGAGCGGGCCGGAGAACTGGATCGTGGGGGCCTCCCAGAACATCACGTGGACATCGCTTGGCGGCATAGCCAACGCGAAGCTGGAATATTCCCGTGATAGCGGCAGCGACGGCTATCCGTATCTCATCACCGCCTCCACCCCGGCCGGGGCAGGCAGCTACGCTTGGACCGTGGGCTGGGCAGCGGCGGATGCGGATAAGACCAACAGCAGCACCATCCGCGTGCGGGTCTCGGATGCCGCGACCGCGGACGTCAACGACACCTCGGATGCGGACTTTACCATCCGCGGCTCGCTGGCGCTGACCGCCCCGAACGGCGGCGAAAACTGGCTGGTCGGCAGCAGCCAGAACATCGCTTGGACCCGCACTGGGAAAATCCCGAACGTGAAGCTGGTGTATTCGGTGGATAGCGGGGTCGATGGGTATCCTGAATCAACACCCAATCAAACGATTGTTGGCTCCACCTCTGGCGAAGCGCTCAGCTACGCCTGGACGATTCCGGATAAAATCGGCACCGCGCTGCGGGTGAAGATCTATGACCTGAGCAGTGTCTCGGCGACGCCGGATACCTCGAATGCGGACTTTACCATCCGCGGCTCGCTAGCCGTGACCGCGCCCAACGGTAGCGAGAGCTGGACCTATGGCGGGGCAGCCCAGAACGTGACCTGGACGCTCAACGGCACGGTCACTGGGAATGTGAAGCTCTATTACTCCAACAACGGCGGCAGCAGCTATATGGGGGATCCAGGTACGCCCTTTGCCACCGTAGCCGCCTCGGCCGGGACCTATGCCTGGACGATTCCGGATGACCTCACCACGCAGGCTCGCGTGAAAATCACTCACGCCGGCAGCCCTACGGCGGATCCGGACGAGTCGAACGCCAACTTTACCATCAAAGGGGTATTGGTTTTGGTTGCCCCCAACGGCGGGGAGGACTGGCGCGCGGATGAGAGCCAGAACATCACCTGGACCCGCACCGGCACCATCGCCCTGGTGAACCTGTACTACTCCACCAACAGCGGCGGCACGTATCCGGTGACGATTGCCAGCGCTGTGAACGGCGGCAACCTGAGCCGCGCGTGGACGATCCCCAACACCCTGAGTGTCACCACCGCGCGCGTCAAGATCGAAGACAATGGCAATACCGCGGTGCTGGATACCTCGGATGCTGACTTCATCATCAAGCCGAAGCTTACTTTGCTGACCCCGAACGGCAGCGAAGTCTGGTACGTAAACAACAACACCGATGACATTACCTGGACCACGAACGGCACGGTGGCGGAAGTGAACCTGAAGTACGCCACCGATGGGAGCACGTTCAGCAACCCGATCGCGACGCAGTTGGCCAACATCAACGCGTATGACAACTGGGTGATTCCCGATGCGCTCAGCACGACGGTGAAGGTGCGGGTGGAGAGCTTCACCGATGCGGCGAACGTGTCCGACGTCTCCAACGCCGACTTCACGATCCGCGGCGCCATCACCGTGACCGCGCCCAACACGAACGTCACGTGGATTGTCGGCGACTCACAAAACGTGACCTGGACCAAGGTCGGCAGCCTCACCGGCAACGTCAATCTCTACTACTCGACGAATGGCGGCAGCAGCTACCTGGGCGACCCCGGCACGCCATTTGCTACTCCCACGGTGGCTTCGGGTAGCTATGCCTTGACGATTCCCGATGCGATCGGCAGCAACCTGAAGGTGAAAGCGGTTCTGGCGAATAACACCAGTGTGACCGATGAATCCAACACGGCCTTTACCGTGAAGGGCTCGCTCATCATCAGCGCGCCTAACGGCGGAGAAGTCTGGGATGTGAACACCCTGAACAACATCACCTGGACCAAAACCGGCACCATCGGCAACGTGGATTTAAGCCTCTCGCTCGATGGCGGCACAGACGCCTACGCAACCTCGATTGTCACGGGGATCTCAGCCACCTCGCCCTATGCCTGGACCATTCCGAGCAACACCACCTTGACAGCCCAAGCCCGCGTGAAGATCGCACCCGTGACCGCAGCCCAGGCCGCAGCCGACACGTCCGATGCCAACTTCCGCCTCCGCGGCAGCTTTACCCTGACCGCGCCCAACGGCGGCGAGCCCTGGATCGTGGGGGCGGCCAATAACGTCACCTGGACGCTGCTCGGCGGCATGGTCAACGCCAAGCTCGAATACACGCGTGATGGCGGCTCTACGTATCACACCATTGTGGCCTCGACTGCCGCCGGCTCAGGCAGCTATGCCTGGACCGTGGACTGGGCCAACAGCGATAACAGCAAACAGGTGTTGAACAGCAATACCATGCGCGTGCGGATATCCGACGCAGCGGATGTCACGGTGCAGGATAGCTCCAACGCGAACTTTACGGTGAAGGGGAGCCTCACCCTGGCGGCCCCCAACGGTGGCGAGAACTGGCTGGTAGGCGGGGCACAGAACATCACTTGGACCCGCACCGGGTATCTGCCGAACGTGAAGCTGGAGTATTCAACGGACGGCGGTTCCACCTATCCCAACGAAATCGTAGCCTCGACGTCAGGAGAGGCCCTGAGCTATGCATGGACCATCCCGAACGCCATTGATAATGATCTGCGCGTGCAAGTCACCGATTTGAGTGCGGTGGCGGCTGCTGCGGATGTGTCGAATGCCAATTTCACGATCCGCGGCGCGCTGACGCTTACCTCGCCCAACGGCGGCGAGCAGCTCGGGATTGCCGGCAGCCACAATATTACCTGGACCCGCACCGGGACGGTCACCGAAAACGTGAAACTGGTGTACTCGACCGACGGGGGCTCGACCTATCCGGAACCAAGCAAGGTGATCGTCTCGGATGTCGTCGCCGCAACGCAGACCTATGCCTGGACGGTTCCCGATGCCCCGACGATCCAGGCCCGCGTGAAAATCATCCACACGCCGGTGGCGACTCCGCTGGCCGACCCTGATGAGTCCAACGCCAACTTCAGCATCAAAGGGACTCTGACCATCGTCGCCCCGAATGGCGCCGAGACGTGGAAGAGCGGCGAGTCGCGCAACATCACCTGGACCCGCGGCGGCAGCATCGCTAGCGTCAGGTTGAGCTACTCGAAGGACAGCGGAGCGACGTTCCCGACCCAGATCATCGCCTCTACGGCCGGCGCCGACCTGGCTTATGGCTGGACCGTGCCGGATGTCGTGACGGCGGCGGATCGCACGAAGATTCGGGTGAAGATCGAGGATGTAGGTGATCCCACGGTGAGCGACACGTCCAACGCCGATTTCACGATTCGGCCCCAACTGACGTTGACGGCCCCCAACGGCGGCCAGACCTGGCTCGTGGGCGCTTCGCAGAATATTACGTGGACAAAGAACGGCAGCATTCCGAACGTGAAACTCGTCTACTCGACCGATAGCGGCAGCACCTACCCTGAAGCCGCCCCTGATAACACGATTACGGGCTCCACGCCCGGGGCTGACCTGTCGTTTGCTTGGACCGTGCCGGATAAGGTGGGCACGCTGCTGCGCGTGAAGATCGTGCAGACCGATGATGCCGCGGTGGTGGACACGTCGGATGGCGATTTCGCCATCAAGGGCTCGCTCGCACTGACCTCACCCAACGGCGGGGAAACTTGGCTCGTCAACGAGTCGCGGGCCGTGACCTGGACCCGCGTGGGCACCACGGGCACGATGGCCGGCAACGTTGAGCTGGCCTACTCGATCAACGGGGGCACCGGCTACGGGGCCGCGTTTGCCACCCCGCTGGCCAGCGCCTTAACCTACGCCTGGACCGTGCCCGATGCCATTGGTACCCAGCTGCGGGTGCGCGTGCGGGCCGAAGGGGACACCTCGGTCAGCGATGAGTCAAATGCCAACTTCACCATCAAGGGTATCCTGGCGCTCACCGCCCCGAATGGTGGTCAGACCTGGGGGGTGGGGACCACGCCCAACATCACCTGGACCCGCACCGGCTCGATTACCAATGTGAAGCTCGACTACTCGGTCGATAGCGGCGGCAGCTTCCCCAACGCCATTATTGCCTCGACCGATGCGTCCACCGGGACCTATGCCTGGACCGTGCCGGCGGGGGCTGTGCTGTCCACGCAAGCGCGCGTGCGGGTGACGGACGCCGCTGATGCCGCGGTGGCGGATGATTCGAATGCCGATTTCAATCTGGTGGGCGTGCTCGTACTGACGGCCCCCAACGGCGGGGAGATTTGGGCCTATAACACGTCGCAGAACGTCACCTGGACCCGCAGCGGCAATATCAGCAACGTGAAGTTGGAGTATTCCACCAACGGCGGCTCCAGCTACCCGAACGTGATCATCGGCTCGACCGCGGCCGCCACGCAGTCCTACACCTGGACCGTGCCCAATGAGCACAGCGCCACGGTGCGCGTGAAGGTCTCGGATGCGGCGGCGGCGTTTACCGGCATTGTCAGTGACACCTCAAACGCGAATTTCAAGATTCGCTCGGGCTTGACCCTGAGTGCGCCGGATGGCGGCGAGGTGTGGACCGTGGGCTCGGCGCAAAGCGTCGGCTGGGGTAGCTCCGGCACGGTGAACAATGTGATGCTGGAGTACTCCACGAACGGCGGCTCGAGCTACGATTTCTTGGTGACCAACTCCGCTCCCAATACCGGGTCCTACAGCTGGACCGTGCCGGACGCGATCGGCACTTCGGTGCGGGTGAAGATCACTGATGCGGAGGATGCGGCTGCCTCGGATGCCTCGAATGGCAACTTCAAGATCCGCGGTTCGTTGACCTTAGGCGCGCCCAACGGGGGCGAGCAATGGGGCATTGCGACCTCCAAGAACGTCACCTGGACACGCAACGGCTCCATTGCGAATGTGAAGCTCGACTACTCGCTGAATGGCGGCACAGACTATGACGGTTCGATTGTCGCCTCGACCGCGGCCGCGGCCGGCACCTATGCGTGGACCATTCCAGACTTTCCGACTGCGACCGCGCGCGTGAAAGTCGCCGACGCTGCTGATGCGCTGCTGGTCTTCGACACCTCGAATGCCAACTTCAGCATCAAGGGCTCCGTCAACGTGACCGCGCCCAACGGCGGCGAGACCTGGATTGTCGGGGCAGACAACAATGTCACCTGGACCAAGTTTGGCTCTATTAGCAGCGTGGAGATCCGCTACTCCGAGAACAACGGGTCGACTTGGCCCGCTGGCAATATCATTGTCGGCTCCACCAGCGCGGCCGCCGGGACCTATACGTGGACGATTCCAGACAAGATCGGCAATAGTGTCCTCGTGCGGATTACGGATACGGCCGACACGAGCACCCTGGATGACTCCAATGCGGTGTTCAGTATCAAGGGGTCATACGCGTTGACCTCACCGAATGGCAGCGAAACGTGGGTCGTGGGCGAGAGCCGCAACATTACTTGGACGAAGACCGGGACCTTGGGGAATGCCAAGTTGGAAATGTCGGTGAACGGGGGCAGCGTCTACCCGACAGAAATAGTCAATCCGGTTGCCTCAGTCGACGGCACCTATGGCTGGACCGTGCCGGACGCCATTGGGACGCAGGTGCGGGTGAAAATCACCCTCTTGTCCGACACCGCGGTCAATGATGCTTCGAGTGGAAACTTCACCATTAAGGGGTCGTTGACGCTCAACGCGCCCAATGGTGGTGAAGTGTGGACCGTAGGCAGCAACCAGCCCATCACGTGGTCCCGCGTGGGGTCGATCGCCAACGTGAAGCTGGTGTACTCCACGGATGGTGGCGTGAGCTATCCAGAGGTGGGTCCGGACAACACGATTGTGGCTTCGACTGCGGCCGCGGCGGGCAGTTATTCCTGGACGATTCCCGATGCCATTACCACGACCGCGCGCGTGAAAGCGATCGATTTCTCGGATGCCTCGGTCAGCGACACCTCGAATGCCAATTTCAAGATCGCCGGCTCCCTCGCGCTGACCGCGCCCAACGGCGGCGAAGCCTGGCTCATCGGGGGCAGCCAGAACATTACGTGGACCAAGCAAGGCGCCATCGCCAATGTGAAGTTGGAGTATTCGACCAATAGCGGAGGGGCCTATCCGAACGAAATCATTGCCTCGACCTCGGCCGCGGCCGGCACCTATGCCTGGACCATCCCGGATGCGCCGAGCACTGCCGTGCGGGTGAAGATCACCAACACCTCAGACTCCACGGTCAATGATGCCTCCAACGCGGACTTCAATATCCGCGGGACGCTGACCGTGGTCGCTCCGAATGGCAGCGAAGTGTGGACCGTGGGCGAGAGCCGTAACATCACCTGGAGCAAGACCGGCTCGATCAGCAACGTGGAGCTGCGCTACTCCACGAACAGCGGCAGCAGCTACCCGACCGTCATCGTGGCATCCACCGCGGCCAGTGCCCTCAGCTATGCCTGGACCGTGCCCGATGCCATTAGCACGACGGCGCGGGTCAAAATCACTGATACCACGGACTCCGCGGTGACAGACACCTCGAATGCCGACTTCAAAATCCGAGGCGCGTTGTTGGTGACGGCGCCCAACGGCGGCGAGACCTGGATTGTGGGCGCTGCCCAGAACATCACCTGGACTCGTACCGGGTCGATTGCCAATGTGAAGCTGGACTACGCTACCGATGGCGGGATCGGGTATACCAATCCGATTACCGCCTCTACCGCAGGGGCCGCAGGCACGTATGCCTGGACGATTCCTGATGCGATCGGCAACCAGGTGCGGGTGCGCATCGGCGATGCGGCCGATGACAACAATGTGTACGACATGTCGGACAACAACCTCACGATCAAGGGCGCGGTGACCTTGAACGCGCCCAACGGCGCCGAGAGCTGGATCGTGGGCGCTTCGCAGAACATCACGTGGAGCAAAAGCGGCACCTTGGGCAACTGCAAGCTGGAATACTCCACCACTAGTGGTGCCGCCTACCCCAACGAAATTGTAAACCCGATCGCGTGTGCGACCCTCACCTATGCCTGGACCATCCCGGATGCGATCTCGGCAGGGGTGCGGGTCAAGCTGACGAACCTGGTCGATACCGGCGTGAGCGATGCCTCGAATGCGGACTTCAACATCAAAGGCTCGTTGACGCTCACCAGCCCCAACGGCAGCGAGACGTGGCTGGTGGGTGAGACCCGCAGCATCACGTGGACCAAGACCGGCTCGATTGCCACCGCGCGACTGGACTACTCCACCAATGGCGGGGTGGCGTATCCGAACGTGATCACCGCCTCGACCGGTGCCGGGGGACTCTCGTTCTTGTGGACCGTGCCGGATAACATGTCCACCAACGTCAAGGTGCGCATCCGCAATGTCGATGACACCACGGTAGAGGATGAATCCAACGCCAGCTTCAAGATCGCCGGATCCTTCACGCTGAATTCGCCCAACGGGGCGGAGAAGTGGCCGGCCGGCTCGCTGCAGTCGCTCACCTGGAGCAAGACCGGTTCTATTGCGAATGCGAAGTTGGAACTCTCGACCGATGGGGGCAGCACCTATCCCACGTTGATTGTGGCCACGACCCCAGCGAGCAATTTGAGCTATGCCTGGACGTTGGGCTCGGCCACGAGCACCCAATGCCGCGTGAAGATCACGGACGTGTCGGACTCGGGGGTGAACGACGCTACTAATGCGAACTTTAAGATCATGGGCGGGTTTAGCCTCACTGCGCCGAATGGCGGCGAAGTCTGGGTGGTGGGCAGCAGCCAGAACATCACCTGGACCACCAGCGGGACGGTCGCCAATGTGAAGCTGGACTACTCGACCGATGGGGGTGCTAGCTACCCGAACGTGATCACGGCCTCGGTGACCAACACCGGCTCCTACGGGTGGACGATTCCTGATGCGATTGGCACGACCCTGCGCGTGAAGGTCGAGGACGTGCTCGATATTGATGCGAAGGATGAGTCCGATGCCAACTTCAAGATCAAGGGCTCGGTGACCGTGACCGCGCCCAATGGTGGTGAGCTGTGGGATGTTGGCGCGAGTCAAAACATCACGTGGACCAAGACCGGCACCATTGCCAACGTCAAGATTGAGTTCTCCACCGATGGCGGCACCAACTACCCCGGCGGCGGGCAAGTGATCGCCAATTCATTCAACGCCGGAGCGTTCAGCTACAGCTGGACGGTGCCGGACTATATTTACACCACCCTGCGCGTGCGGCTGACTGATGTCGGCGATGCGACGGTGGTGGATCAGTCCAACAACAACTTCACGGTGCGTGGGGCCTTCACGCTCACCGCGCCGAATGGCGGAGAAAAGTGGAAAGTCGGGGCAACGCAAGTCATCAGCTGGACCACGTTTGGGACGATTCCCAATGTGAAGCTGGAGTACTCCAGCAACGGCGGCACGGACTACAGCAACATTGCGGCCTCCGCGGCCAACACCGGCACGTATAACTGGACCCTACCTAACGCGATCTCGACCACCGCAAAGGTACGGGTCTCCAATGCAGCCGATGCCGGTACGCTGGATGTCTCGAACGCCAACTTTAAGATTATGGGGAACTTCACGGTCACGGCGCCGGATGGCGGCGAAGTGCTGACTGCGGGCAGCAGCTATAACGTCACCTGGACGAACCAGGGCACGGTGTCCAACGTCGAGCTGAAATACTCCACCAATAGCGGCGGGGCCTACGGCAATACCATCGTGGGCTCGGCTTCGAACACTGGAACCTATAGCTGGACGGTGCCGGATGCGATCTCCTCCACCCTGCGGGTGCGGGTGGCTGACGCAACCGATGCGACCGATGCGTTTGATACCTCCAATGCGGACTTCAAGATTCGCGCCGGGTTTACCCTGACCGCACCCAATGGGAGTGAGGCCTGGACCGTCGGCACGGCGCGCAATGTGACATGGACCACCGCCGGCACGGTGGCCAACGTGAAGCTCGAGTACTCCATCAACGGCGGCACCGATTATGTCAATATCATCGGCTCAACGGCCAACAGCAGTCCCTATAGCTGGACAATTCCCGATGCGATTACCACCGCCGGCCGGGTGCGGGTCTCGGATGTGAATGACAGCACGGCCAATGATGCCTCGAATGCGAACTTCAAGATCCAAGGGGTGCTCACCATGACCGCGCCCAACGGCGGGGAGAAGTGGACCGTCAACAGCGCCCGGTCGGTGAGCTGGGACCGCGTCGGATCCATTGCGAACGTGAAACTCGACTTCTCCACGAACGGCGGCTCGATCTACGCGCCCATTATCGCCTCCACCGCGAACACAGGGACGTATGCCTGGACGATTCCAGATAGCGTCTCGACCGACTGTTTGGTGAAGGTGACCGACACCAATGATGCGACGGTGACCGATGCCTCCAACGCGGCCTTCAAGATTCAGGCCGGCTTTGTGGTGACCGCGCCCAACGGCGGCGAGGTGTGGGGCATCGGCTCAGCCCGCACGATTGCATGGACGACCAATGGAACCGTGGCTTTTGTCAAGATCGACTACTCTACGGATGGCGGGACTAATTACACCAACCAGATTACGACGTCTACCGCCAACACGGGGACCTACAACTGGACCATCCCGGATGCGATCTCTGGGACGGTGCGGGTGAAAGTCTCCCAAACCACGGATGCCGAGGCGTTTGACACTTCGGATGGCAATTTCCGCATCCGTATCAGCGTGGCCTTGGTGGCCCCCAATGGGGCCGAGGTCTGGCGCGTGGGCCAGTCGCGCAACGTCACCTGGTCAATCAGCGGCACGATTCCCAACGTGAAGCTGCAGTACTCCCGCGATGGGTTCAATGCGGATCTGCAAACCATCAACATCAGTGCGCCCCAAACCGGCAGTTACGCCTGGACGATCCCGGATGCCATCTCCAACACGGTGCGCGTGCGCGTCAGCGACCCCAATGACATCGGGGCCTTGGATGACTCGAACGCCGACTTTAGGATCATTGCGAACTTTACCGTGACGGCGCCGAATGGCAGCGAGCAATGGACGGTCGGCAGCGCGCAAACCGTCACGTGGACGTCCGCAGGCTCGGTGTCCAATGTCAAGCTCGAGTACTCCACCAACTCGGGCGGGTCATGGAACCCCCTCCTGGGTTCCACCCCGAATGACGGTACCCAGGGCTGGACCGTGCCCGATGCGATCAGTGCCAATGCGCGTTTGCGCGTCAGCGACCCGGCCGACAGCACGTCAGATGATACCTCGGACAATGACTTCAAGATCCGGGCGTTCTTTGCCCTCAGCGCGCCCAATGGCAGCGAAATCTGGACGGTGAATGAGAGCCGCAACATCACGTGGACGAACACCGGCACGGTGCCCAATGTGAAGCTGGAGTATTCCACGGATGGCGGCGCGAACTACAACCAAACCATTGCGGCCTCAACGGGTAATACGGGCACGTATGCCTGGACCGTGCCGGATGCCATTTCCACGACCGTGCGGGTCAAGGTGACGTCCACTACCGATGTGGATGGCAATGATGCCTCGGATGCGAACTTCAAGATCCGCGGCGCCTTTAATCTCACGGCGCCCAACGGGGCAGAGAACTGGAAGATTGCCAACAACCACACCATCACCTGGACAACCACCGGCACGATGGCCAACGTCAAGCTCTCCTACTCGACCAACGGAGGGGCCGCGTTCCCGAACACCATCATCGCCTCGGTGGCGAACACCAATAGCTACGTGTGGAATGTGGCCGATGCGCCCACCACGGCCGGCCGCGTGCGGGTGGAAAGCGTGCTGGACAACACGGTGTATGATGACTCGAATGCCAACTTCAACATCCAGGGTAACTTCACGCTGACGTTGCCGAACGGCGGCGAGTCCTGGAGTGTGGGGGAGAACCGAAACATCACCTGGAACTGGGGCGGCACGATTCCCAACGTGAAGCTCACTTACTCGACCGACAGCGGCAGCACGTTCCCGAGCGTGATCACGGCCTCGGCGCCCAACGGGCCAGGCTCCAGCGGCAGCTTCAGCTACGCGTGGACCGTGCCGAATAGCATCACCACAACCGCGCGGGTCAAGGTGGAGGACGTCACGGATGGGGCGGTGTTCGATGCGTCCAACGCCGACTTCAAGATCCAGGGTAAGCTGACCCTCATCGCCCCCAACGGCAGCGACCGCTGGGTCGTGAATGAGACCAAGCCGATTCAGTGGAGCACCGCCGGCAGCATCAACAACGTGAAACTCGAGTACTCGACCGACAGCGGCAGCACGTATCCGAACACCATCGTGGCCTCGGTGGCCAACGGGGGCAGCTACAACTGGGTCGTGCCCAACACGACGTCCACCACGGCGCGTGTACGGGTCCTCAACGTGGCGGACAACACCGTGGCCGATGCCTCGGATACCGACTTTACGATCGACCTGTATCAAATTACCGTGCATATCAAGGATCTCTTGACGAACAATGCGCTCGATCAGGTCGGGGTGGATGGCGCCAACAGCCTGAACGCCGCCTACCTGTGGCAGCAGTCGGGCATCACCTCGCCGATCACGAAAGGCCTGCAATACGGGACCTGGCCGATCAAGTTCAGCCGGGTCGAGTACGGCGACCAAGTGATCAATGTCGTGGCCGATAGGGACCAGACGATGAACGTGTACATGGAGACCCAGGTGGTGCACCTGTGGGAAGTGGTGACCGAGATGGCGTATAACTCCACCACCGATACCGTGGCGATTGCGGCCACGCTGCGTCGCGATGGGTCCACGGTCATCGGCGTCACCTCGAATACGGTCAAATTCTATGATGGCGGTGCGCTGATCAAGACCTTTACCACGAATGGGGCCCCGGATGCCCAGGGCTTCTATAACTACACGTGGACCACTCCCACGGGCCTCGTGGCCGGCAAGGTGTACAATGTGGTCAGCAGCGGCACGATCGCGACGGGTGGCGTGTTCAACACGCCGAAGACCTTCAGCATCACGGAGGTTTCGAAGCTGCAGGATGTGCAAAATACGATCAATGATAAGTTGAATATGTCGATGAGCACGATGCAGACCAACATCCGCGGTGATTTGAGCGCGCAGACCGGCACGATTACCGGGGCGTTGACGGCGCAGACATCGGCGATCAACACGTCGCTATCGAACTTTGAGACCAAGAGCGACGTGCAGATCAACGCCCTGAAGCTGCGCGCGGATGAGATCAAGGACGCCGGCGGCGAGCTGCAGAAGAGCAGCGAAGACTTGAACGCCACCAACGCCAAGTTCTCTGGCAACTTGATCACGCCGAAGAACGCGCTGATCAACGACAAGGATGTGAAGATCCAGTACCGGGCCATTCCGAACTTAGTACCGCTCATCACGATCACGGCTCAGGATACGAGCAACCAAAGCGTGACCGTGGTCTCGGGAGAGCCGATGAGCCTGGTGGACGGCTACGCTGACATGTACGAATACACGATCGATAAGATCACCTCCCCGCCGTACACGCCCGGCAAGGCCGTGAGCGTGGTGGTGGAGGCCGAGGTCTTCACCTACGTGCTCGATGCCGCGAAGGGCAAGGTGAAGAACGTCGAAGCGGGCTCTTTCATCGTGGAATCCACGACGCTGAGCACCCTCGAGGGCCTCGTGGCTTCGCAGGGCGGCCTGAAGGATCTGGTGCAGAGCATGGTGGCCACGATGAATGGGCTGAAAGGCAACGTGGCCAGCCGTGGGGATAGCATGGCCATGTTGGATGCCCTCAACCGGAAGATCGACCAATTGCCCAGGCTGATCGTGCAGGAGATGAACCGCGGCAGCACAATGACCGACATGAAAGACGAGATCGCGCAGATCAGTGAGACCTTGCAGGATTTGGCGGGCAAGGATCTCGGGCTGGATCTGACCAATATCGTGGGCAAGGCGATCGATGAGTCCTCTGGGATCAAGGAGCTGCGCCAGTCGGCTGATCGGGTGCAGGGCAGCACCGAGCTCATGCAGAAAATCGTCGAACAAAAGTGGGGAGGCATCGATGCGCCGGTCATCCACGCGATCTACCAGTAACATGGCGCAGGCCCTGCTCGCCTTGGCCCTCACCCTGCTGGCCGGCCTTCGGGTGGAGGCGGCGGTCGAGCGCGAGCCGGTGATGCTCTCGGTCGTGGCGGTGAATCCCTCGGCAGAGAAGACCCAAACACTCCCCATCCGCATCGACTTGCCCAGGGAAGTGAAGCCGGCCGATGTGCTGGACGTAGGCGAGCTGACGCTCGAGTACGATGATGACCAGCAGAACTACTACGTCTTCAAGGACTTGGTGGCACTCGAACCCAAGCAAACGCTGGTCTTCGAAGTGCGGGTGAAGGACGTGTGGTTCGTGCCGCAGCCAGAGCTGGATAGCTTGCGCGATTATGCGAGCCTGCTCATGAGCCGGATCAAAAACACCGAGTACGCGAACACGGCTAAGGCGCTTACCGAGAGCATCCACAGCCGCCTTGGCGAGATCGCCGCTACGCAGGATGATGAGACGCTAAGCCGCAAGGCCCGCATCGGCGCGTACCGGCACCACCTGGACGTGGTAGCCCAGGTGAAGGAAGACCTCAGTCGGATGGAGAAGCTGCTCACGTTCACCGGTGGGCCGCCGGTGCCGGAGCTGCTGGAGCAATCTTCGCTGAAATCCGATGCGCCGTCCAAGACGACCACCTGGATGGTCATCTTTCTGATCCTGATCTTCATCGGACTCTTGGGTGGGCAGTTTTTCTTCACCTGGAGCCGGCGCGCCAACGTGACCCGCGACCTCTCGATCCTGAGGGAGGCCACCTTTGGCAAGCAGCCCGGCAAAGCCCCCACCGGGCAGGTCGGCAACGGGCACGGGGCGGCCCCAGGCACCGCACCCCGGCGCTAGCAGCCTTGCTCTATGGCCGCCGGCCTGCTGCACGTCGTCGTCCTTAGCCCCGAGCAGGTGCTCTTTGAGGGCGATGCCGACCATGTGATCGCCCCCGGAGAGTATGGGGTCTTCGAAATCCTGCCCTTCCACCGGCCCTTTGGCAGCTTGCTGCTGCCTGGACACCTCATCATTGATTCCCAGGCCCTGCCCATCGAGCGGGGGGTGCTGCGCGTTGAGCGAGACACTGTTACTGCCCTTGTCGAACTGCCGCCTGAAAACGGGGACAGTTACTAATTTGTGCCCGGACCCCTAGACGGCACACCGAAAATTAGTGACTGTCCCTGTTTTTTGCTCGCCTGCCTTGCTTTTTTGCGCTACGAACAGGTATGCTTTAACTACATAGAATTAAGCAGGTTTGGTCAACTTTAGTGCTGTAGAAGGGCAAACGATCCGCAAGGATCGGGCGCAAAGCCGCAAGTCCTGCGCAGGCAGGATGGTTGGGCTGCCGGCACAAGCCAGCGTGATTGCGCCCATCCACCGCGGATGGGCGTTTGCTGTTGAGGAGACCATGGGCCGTAATGTGGCGTTGACGGTCGTGTTTTTCATCTGTCTCATCGGGCCGGCGGCCGTGATGGCCGTGATGGGCAAGGCCAGCATCGGGGCGCTGGGCCGCAATCCCTCGGCCGCGCCCAAGATTCTCACGGCTATGATCATTAACCTGATTTTTGTCGAAGCCATTGCCGTGGTGGCCCTGCTGGTCATCTGGCAGCTCTTCACGCAGAAAGGCTAAGCCTCCATGCTCGCGATGATTTCAGTGATCGTGGTGCTGCTGCTGGTCTTTATCGCGATGGTGCTCATCTGGCGCCAGATCATGACCGGCCAGGTCACCCACGCGACGACCCACTTGCGGGAGCTGAGCCAAGACTACCTCAAGCGGCATGAAGAGCTGAAGGATCGCCAGAGCGAGGGGGATAAGCGCTATCAGGACCAAATCGAGTCGGCCAAGGCCGAGGGCGAGCGATTGCGCGCGAAGCTGCTGGAAGAGGCGGAGGCTGCGCGCGTGCGCCTCGTGGCTGAGGGCAAGGCCGAGAGTGAGCGCCTCGTCAACCAGGCGCTGGCGGCCCGCGACGTGATGCAGCAAGAGATGGATGCGACGATGAGCCATCGGGCCGTGGCGCAAGCGCGGCAACTCGTGCAGGAGATCCTCCCGGCGCCGATGCGCCAGATCATGCAAGCGCAATGGGTCGAGGAGCTGATGGAAGGCCTGAAGGCCCTCCCGAAACTGGAGACAGCCGAGCCGGTGAAAGAAGTCCGTGTGGCCTCGGCCTTTGCGCTCACCGCCGCACAGCGCCAGCGGCTGCAGGCCGGGCTGGAGGCGCTGGTCGGCCACCCGGTGACGTTGCAGGAGACGGTGGAGGAAAGCCTGCTCGCCGGGCTCATGCTCACGGCCGGCCACTTAGTGCTGGATGGCACCCTGACATCCAAACTGGAGCAGGCCGCGCGCAGCCTGCACGCCTCATGACCCCGACGGCTCCGGGTGCGGCGGCGGCCCCTGCGGGCATGCGCTTTGACATCCGGGAAGTGGGCCGGGTGGCGTCGGTGCGTGAATTCATCGTGCGGGTGAAGGGCCTGCCCTCCTGCTTGAACGGCCAGATGGTGGAATTCGCGCGCGGCGGCAAAGGCATCGTGATGGGCTTTACAGAACAGGACGTGCTCGTGCTCATTCTCGGCAATGAGGCCAACATCCGCGCCGGCGACGAAGTCTACTCCCGCGGGCAAGCCTTCGCGACCCCGGTCGGCGAGGGGCTGCTGGGGCGGGTGGTCACGGCGCTGGGCGAGCCCTTTGATGACCAGGGCCCGGTGCTGGCCACCGACGTGAGGCCGACGTTCTATGAGGCCCCGGGGGTGATGGAGCGCGTGCCGGTGAAAGAGGGGCTGCAGACCGGGGTGCGGATTGTGGACGCTGCGTTTCCCATCGCCAAAGGCCAGCGGCAGCTCATTATCGGCGATCAGATGACCGGCAAGACCACCATTACCACCGACACCATCCTCAACCAGCATGACAAGGGGGTCATTTGCATCTACTGCGCCATCGGCCAGAGCCAGTCGTCGTTTCTCAAGGTGCTCTCGCTGCTGCGCGAGCGCGGGGCGCTGGCCTACACGATCGTGGTGGCCGGCATCGCCTCGGCCCCGCTGGGCGAGCAGTACCTGGCCCCCTACGCCGCGGCGTCGATGGCCGAATACTTCGCCTCCAAGGGGCGCGACGTGTTCGTGGCCTTTGACGATCTCAGCAAGCACGCCTGGGCGTACCGGCAGCTCTCGCTGCTCATGGAGCGCGCCCCGGGCCGCGAGGCCTACCCGGGCGATATCTTCTATGTCCACTCGCAGCTCCTGGAGCGGGCCGGCAAGTTCATCAAGGAGCTGGGCGGGGGCACGATCACCTTCTTTCCGATTGTCGCCACCATTCAAGGTGACATCACGGGCTATGTGCAAACCAACATTATTTCGATTACCGATGGGCAGCTCTACCTCAATACCGGCCTCTTTCAGAGGGGGTTCAAGCCGGCCATCGACTTCGGGCTCTCGGTCTCGCGTATCGGCAACAAGGCCCAGTGCGAGGCCATGCGCGAGCTCAGCGGCAAATTGCGCCTGGAATACCTGCGCTACCAGGAGCTGCTCTCGATGACCAGCATGAAGGCGGATCTCTCGGCCGAGGCCGAGGCGCGCTTGCGCCGCGGGGAAGTGATCAACCAGCTCATCACGCAGAACAAGGCGCGGCCCTCGCCGCTGAGCGAGCAGATCGTGTTCCACTACGCCATCCGCAAAGGGCTGCTCGACCCGCTCTCGCGCGAGGCCCGCCTGAAGTTCAAGGAGCGGGTCCATGCCTGGCTGCAGGAGCACTCCGCCGGGCTGCTGCAGCAGATTCAGGCGCAGCAATCGATGACGCCGCCGATCAAGGAAGGCCTGGATAAGGCCTTGGGGCTGTTCCTGCATGACGAAGGGCTGGTCGTGTGATGATCCCGCTGATCACGCTGAAGAAGGACGTGCAGTTCAACGGCCAGTTCACGAAGATCGTGGACGCCATGAAGGGCATCGCCGCGGCCCGCTACCACCAGCTGGAGCGGCAGCTGAGTCTCTTCGAGCCGTTTGCCGAGGTGGCGGCGAGCTTGCTGGCCGGCATCGATGTCGGCCGTCTTAATCACCCGCTCGTGCGCCCCACGGTCGCGCGCACGGCGGTGGTGCTCGTGACGAGCGATGAAGGGTTCCTCGGGGGGCTTAACGCGCAGATCGTGGTGGCGGGCCTCGAGGAGGGCGGGCCGGAGGTCTGGGTGACCGCCATCGGCTCTCAGGCCCGCAACTACCTGCGCCACGAAGGCCGGTCCGTGACGTATTTTCCTGGGATTATCGACGCCACCCGCGCGCAGGCCGCCCTGACGGTGCGCGATCATCTGATGCAGCAGGTGCGCGAAGGCGTCTGCGGGAAGATCATCGTGGTCTATGCCCGAGCGCTCTCGTTTGCCGTGCAGCAAGTGCAGGTGGAGACGCTGGTGCCGTGCACCGCCTGGGTGTCCAAGCTAGTGCAGTCGACATCGGTGAACACCGAATGGGAATCCGAGCCCTCCGACGTGGTGGCCTACGTGGTGGGCCATTGGATGGCGCACCGCTTGGAGGAGATTTTTGCGCTCAGCCGCCTGGCC